>NZ_JBFNXI010000040.1:0-30708 GCF_040812445.1 Lentibacillus sp. L22
TCCGGTGCTCAAAGCTACGCCGCCTAGAACTTCTCGGTCCTTTTTATCCTCCTTTTTGAACACGCACATATATATATCTAATCATGGAGATGAATCGTATGGACCTTGAGAAATTCGTTGATTCCCTCCCAATTATGAAAAAAATAAAACCCGACAAGAAATACAAAAATGGGGATTATTATGAAGTACGAATGGAGGAATTCACGCAAAAACTGCATCGGGACTTAGCGCCGACACGCCTCTGGGGCTATAACAGCCAGTTTCCGGGCCCTTTGTTTGATGTGAATCAAGGAGAACCAATTCATGTCAAATGGATGAATAATCTGCCGAGTAAACATATTCTACCTATCGATAAGTCAATTCATGAAGTGGCACACGAACCTGAAGTGCGCACCGTTGTCCATCTACATGGTAGTGAAACTGAATCAGACAGTGACGGCTATCCGGAAGCATGGTTTACCAGAGGATACAGGGAAGTAGGATCTTTTTTTGAACGCAGGGTTTACTTTTACCCAAATCAACAGCGTAGTTCAACATTATGGTATCATGATCATGCCATAGGAATTACCAGATTGAATGTGTATGCCGGACTTGCTGGTATGTACATCATTCGTGATAAAAAAGAAAAATCACTAAATCTGCCAAAAGGAGAATTTGAAATTCCACTCATCGTTCAAGATCGATCATTCAATGATGATGGCTCCCTATTTTATCCAAGCCAACCTGCCGATCCTGCAGAAAACTTACCCAATCCATCAGTTACTCCTTTCTTTTTGGGCGATACCATCCTAGTGAATGGAAAGATCTGGCCATATTTGGAAGTGGAACCGCGCAAATACCGTTTTCGCCTTTTAAATGCATCAAACACACGGGCATATCAATTCTATCTTGATTCTGGTCATCCTTTTTATCAAATTGGCTCGGATGGGGGATTGATGCAAAAAACAGTTAAACTGAACAAAATCGTGTTGGAACCGGCAGAACGGGTAGATTTTATTATTGATTTTTCCAAACTCAAAGGAGAAACTGTTACGTTAAAGAATGATCTTGGACCAAATGCAAATCCGGATGACCAAACGGATGATATCATGCAATTTAAAGTAACGAAAAAACTTTCCCAAAAAGACACAAGCAGACTTCCACGTTATCTAACCACCATTCCTTCGTTAAAACAGAATAAAATCGCGACCATCCGCAATTTAAAACTTGTTGGCGCAACGGATGAATATGGTCGCCCACTACTTTTACTTGATCATAAAAAATGGATGGATCCGACGACGGAAAAACCACAATTAGGAACCACCGAAATTTGGTCACTGATAAATATTACCGGTTTTACCCATCCGATTCACATTCACCTGGTTTCCTTTCAAATACTGGATCGTCAGCCGTTTGATCTGGATCTTTATAATGAAAATGGGCAAATTCGCTACACTGGACCAGCTACAGCACCAGCGCCAAACGAACGTGGATGGAAAGACACTGTAGCAGCACCTTCCGCCCAAATAACAAGAGTCATTGCCCGTTTTGCCCCCTATACCGGAAATTATGTCTGGCACTGTCACATACTCGAGCATGAGGATTATGATATGATGCGGCCATTTACGGTGATCGAACCGGATGATAAGCAGGAATAGCGTCTGAATACTGCATGGTAGATGCGGATTCAGACGCTTTTTTTTATCAAAAACCGTATGCAAAGATTGCGCTTCAATATAACTTAATATTAAGCAACTGTGTCCTCTTGGGTCAGTCGGATAGTCTTCAATTATTTCTCCTTCAATTCATAATCATTTTTTCAACATCAATATCTCGTTCATCACATTTCTCTAAAGCATGGCCGCTAAACCACCACTTACCTGTTATTATATTCGAACCATTTTAAAACGATAGTTATTTCTAGCTAGATGGAAACCAAAGATTTTATATAACAGAATGCACAAGGACTGAACCTTTTTAGAGAATAAACTGCAAACATTAACAAATGATAAAATCGTTATCATAAAATAAACGGAGCTGATTTTATGTCAAATATGCCAAACCCTAATCAAATACCGCGAGAAGAAGGAATTGACCATACCGTAACGCTCATGCGTGAAGGATATATGTACATTTCAAATCGATGTCACAGTTTCCATTCCAATATTTTTGCAACCCGATTGTTTGGAAAAGAAGCCATCTGTATGCGTGGAAAAGCGGCTGCTACACTGTTTTATGACACCAGCAAATTTAAAAGGCAAGGTGCAGTCCCAAAACGGGTAATAAAATCATTTTTTGGTCAAAAGGGGGTTCAGACATTGGATGGACCGACCCATAAACATCGTAAAGAAATGTTTATGTCGATGATGTCCAAAGAGAACCTGAAAAAGCTTTATGATATCACACAACAACAATGGGATGCAGCTGTCAACAAATGGGAACATATGGATGAGGTTAAACTTTATGAGGAAGTTCAGGAAATAATGTGCCGGATCGCCTGCGAATGGGCGGGTGTACCAATACAAGAAGATGAAGTGAAGAATCGGGCAAAAGAACTTGGAGCATTATTCGAGTCAGCAACTGCAGTGGGCCCGGCATATTGGCTGGCGAGAAATGCAAGGAATAATTTGGATACGTGGATAGGAGAAATCATTGAACAAGTTCGTGATGGACAAATAAAAGTTCCTGAAAATACTGTACTGCACACATTTGCCTGGCATCGCGATTTACAAGGAAATCTTTTGAATACACAGACTGCTGCGGTGGAAGTGCTTAATATTTTAAGACCGATTGTGGCGATTTCCATATTCATCAATTTCCTTGCACTGGCGGTCTACCATTATCCGGAGAAAAGAGCGAAACTTGAATCCGGTGATGACAAATACTTTGAGATGTTTGTTCAGGAAGTTCGACGCTATTATCCGTTTTTTCCATTTATTGCTGCGCTTGTAAAAGAGGATTTCACATGGAATGGGTATGATTTTAAAGCGGGAACACTTACTGTACTAGACCTTTATGGAACCAATCATGATCCTGACATTTGGGAAAACCCCGATACTTTTTCTCCAGATCGATTTGCCAATTGGGAAGGAAGCCCGTTTGGATTCATTCCACAAGGGGGCGGAGACTATTGGATGGGACATCGCTGTGCTGGTGAATGGGTTACCATTGAAGTCATGAAAGCGATCCTTGATTGTCTGGTGAATCGCATGGATTATGAGATTCCCGAACAGGATTTAAGTTACAGCATGGTTAGTATGCCAAGCATTCCCCATAGTAAGGTAGTGATTAAAAACGTTAAGCGAACAATGTAAATTTGCTAAAGATATAGTTGAACTGTCCCTTTGAAAGTCAGCAATGAATCAGCCGAGACTGTACTTCTCTCGGTTGATTCCTCTCAATTTTTTCCTATTTTTAACTCTACCTCTTGAAACATGTCCATGTTCAGAAATTAGAATAAAGGCTGTTTTGTTAATGTTGATTTTTTATGCGCGATTGATTGATTTTCACGCACTCTCGTCCATTTTCCTGCATTCCCGATCAACTTCTGCGCACTCTCGATCGACTTTCACGCATTCTCGATCAACTTCCGCATGCACTCGATTGATTTCACCCATTATGATAACAAAACCTGACTCAACTTGGCCAGGTTTTGCTTGGATGTTATTGGTAATTAATTATCGATCTAAACGTATCTGTATCAAGCCGTTTGATAACTTCCACAAGCAGCTTGACGCCATTTTCAATATCTTGTTTGCTTGCCAGAGAAACATGGCTGTGCATATAGCGGATCGGCGCACCAATGACGATGGTAGGGACTCCTTCTTTATACATGTGAACTTTCCCGGCATCGGTTCCACCACCGGTTATGACTTCAATTTGATATGGGATATGATGTGTTTTTGCTGTGTCGATGACCAAATCACGAAAACGCGTATTTGGAATCATAGAGGCATCAAGAAATGTAACAAGCGGCCCTTTTTGTAATGCCGGATGTTCGACATCGCCACTGGCTGTTCCAGGGGTATCCTGGGAGACACCGACATCAAGTACAATTGCAATGTCAGGATCAACTGCATATGGCGATGTTTCCGCTCCTCTTAATCCTACTTCTTCCTGAACATTCGCACCTGCAAAAAGCGTATTCGGATGATCCGTACTATTTAATCGTTTTGCCGTCTCTACAGCCATATAACAGCCAATCCGATTATCAAGTGCCTTTGCCAGAATGGTATCATCGTCAGGCATTACTTCATAAGGGCAAATGGGAACAATCGGATCACCAACACAAATGCCCCATTTTTCAACCTCGTCTCTGCTATGTCCCCCAACATCAATATACATTTCCCGGATCGGATATACTTTTTTCCTTTCTTCCGGTTGCAGTAAATGCGGTGGCTTGGAACCAATGACACCAGTAAATTTTTTCTTTTCGGTTATGACAGTGACCCGTTGTGCGAGCAATACTTGATCCCACCAGCCGCCTAGTGGTGTAAAGCGAAGAAAACCATCCTTGGTAATACCTGTGACCATGAAACCAACCTCGTCCATATGACCTGCAAGCATGACACGCGGTCCCTTAGTGCTTCCCGGTTTTTCCCCAAAAATACTTCCCGTATGATCGTACAGCACCTTATCACATGTTTGAGCAAGTTCCTCTTTCATAATCTGCCTTACCTCATTTTCATAGCCAGATGTACTTTGTGCTTGTGTTAGTGCCTTTAATAATTCCATGTCTTCACCTTTTCATTTTTATTTTAAGTTCTAGTATGGAGGAAGAGACGTGAATTATGCGTTTATAAAGTATTTTGGACAATCATAGGATTCGTTAATATTAATTACTAATTCCTTCAGCTAGTTTACCTGTAATAAGTTAGATCTACCCACCAAATCAAATAATTAGATGTTTTCAAATTCATTTTTTGTGGTATAATTAACATAGGAACAGAAATTGATCATAAAATAGTAAAAACCGAAGATATGTCAGTATCTTCGGCAGCAATGTCGCTCCCCTTCAAGAGGGGTCGGCGCTGGTAAAGGAAAATAGACCTCACCGTTGTCCGATAAACTCAGTAGAGGTCTATTTTTTGCGGTCAATGATATTCACAACAAGTGTTGCAAATGCAATCATTAAAACCATAGCCTCGAATGGAGACATAGGCATCACCTCCAATCGCTATAGCTTATCGTACGACACTATAAACGACGAAAGTGCGCCGACCCCCATGAGAAAAAACGACTATTACATGTATTTATTACAAGCTATCAATCTATTATTTTAACGTTTAAACAAATTAATATTTTTCTACAAAAAAACGTCCAAAAACCAGACAATACGGTTTCCGGACGTTTTTCAGTTACTATCACAACTAATTTACTTTCTTTGTCCCTTTCCAATACTGATCGCGTAACCGGAATTTTTGCAGTTTTCCTGTTGCTGTTTTTGGTAATTCATCGACAAACTCAACTGACTTAGGTGCTTTAAAATGAGCCAGGCTAGATCGGCAAAAGTCAATAATTTCAGTCTCCGTAACGTTCGCCCCCGGTTGAAGAACGATGATTGCCTTTGGTACCTCACCCCATTTTTCATCCGGTATCGCGATTACTGCCGTCTCCATCACATCTGGATGTTTATATAACACGCCCTCTACCTCTGTTGAAGAAATGTTTTCACCACCAGAAATAATTAAATCTTTTGCCCGATCACGGATTTCGACATACCCGTCTGGATAAGTTACGGCCAAATCACCGGTGTGAAACCAGCCATTCTTTATTGCTGCCTCAGTCATTTCCGGATCTTTATAATATCCATCCATGACGACGTTTCCGCGGGTGATGATTTCACCAAGTTCTTCCCCATCCCAGGCAACCTCATCGCCATCTGGACGAATAACCTTGGTCTCCCCATTAAATGCCAACTCAATCCCTTGGCGTGCCTTTATGGCAGCTTGTTCATCAGCTGACTTGGTATCAAATTCTTTTCTCCACTCGCAATACAGAATAAATGGAGATGTTTCGGTCAATCCGTATACATGAATCATGTTTAAGCCTAAAATTTCCTGGGCTTTATGAATTAATGCCGCAGCGGGTGGGGCTCCAGCTGTTCCCATACGAGGATTGGTGGTGATATTTGTTTCCTTTGCGTTTGGATCATTGACCAGCATATTAATAACTGTCGGTGCACCGCACAATAAGGTAATACCCTGTTCAGCAAACAAATCAATAACTCGTGGTGGATCCACTTTTCGCAAACAAACATGGGTACCACCCGCAGCTGTAATCGCCCAGACCCCGCCCCAGCCGTTTGCATGAAACATTGGTAATGTATGAAGATAAACATCATCATTACTGACCCCAAGATGGTACATAAAATCGGCTGCATTCAGGTAGTTCGCCCGATGTGTCAACATAACTCCTTTTGGTTTGGACGTTGTTCCGCTCGTATAGTTCAACGTAAGCAGTTGATTTTCATCAATTTCCACCTCGGGAAGGGTTTTATCTGGCGCATGCTGCAGAAATCTTTCATAGTCTATGCCGGTCAAAGTTGTTTCCTGTCCATCTACTGCTACGATAATAACTTGTTCCAAGGAAAGTCTGTCAATGATTTGCTCAATCGGGCCGGTAAATTCCTCATCCACAATTAACATTTTCGCATCACTATGACCAATAATATACTCGAGATCTTCCGCATTCAGCCGATAATTAAGCGGTACCATTGCCGCGCCTAGCTGACAAATACCATAAAAACACTCCAACATGTAATGGGTATTTGGCAACATGACAGCTACATGATCCCCATTTCTTACCCCCGAGGCAAATAACGCCCTGGAGAGTTTGTCTGTCCGTTCACCAAATTCCTGATAAGTAAATTGTTTGTCCTCATCAATAACAGCGACCTTTTGCGGATAATACTTTACTGCCCTGCGTTTCCAATCTAATGGGGTTAGCGGAGAAAACATTGGAACCAGCTCCCTTTATGATAGTTATAAGACTAATACTTGTCATAATAATAGCCTATTCAGTCTTTTCTTACAAGTATGAAATTACCGGGAATCTGATTTGCGACTTGGATAAAAATACGTTCTTTCTACAAACTAAAAAAACCATGGAGATAATAAGATGCTTAGGAATCCAGAATCTCCTGAACATGCATCAAAATTGGAAGGATAGGATTAGAATGCCAGGTTGGGTTGAACTTATATTAAGAATGTTTACTTCTCTTATTGTGCTCTTTTTTATGGTGAAATGGCTTGCCAAGAAACAGATTTCGCAAATGAACGTATTTGAATATATTTTCGGAATCGTAATGGGAGGAGTTGTTGCCATTCATGGAAGTATGTTAAAAAGCCCGCTTATTTATGGGATTATCGCTATGACAATGTTGTTTTTGTTTGCTTTAGCAATTGAATTCCTTTCCCTGAAAAGTAAAACCTTTCGCGATTTTGTTCAGGGAAAGAGTTCGGTTCTTATAAAGGATGGAAAAGTTATGGAAGATAGCCTCAAAAAATCAGGTTACTCCACAGATGACTTACTGGCTGATTTACGTGGGAAAAATATTTTTCAAGTATCGGATGTTGAATTTGCAGTATTAGAACCCAATGGGCTTGTTAATGTCTTACCAAAAAAGGAAAACCAGTCTTTAACGGCAAAGGATTTAGGGATCAAGCTTGCACCACAAAAAGAGCCACAAACCGTCATTATGGATGGAAACATGCTCCTTGAACCGTTGACAAATCTTTCGCTTAATCAAAATTGGTTGGAAACAGAGTTGGACAAATTGAATGTTAGTATTGAAAATGTTTTTTTGGGACAGGTAGACAGCGATGGCCAATTAACAGTTGATTTATACGATGATCGTCTAAATGTACCAAGCCCAACAGAAAAACCATTGCTCTTGGCCAACATGAAAAAATGCCAGGCTGATTTGGAATTGTTTGCATCGCTTACCGAAAATACAGAGGCCAAACAAATGTATCGGGATAACAGTATAAAATTACAGCATGCAGTTGAAATCGTGACGCCATATCTCAAGTAACGTCAAACATCGTGAAACGGAAAGGACGGATAAGCATGATTAAAAATTCCATACGAATCTTTATTGTTATAAGTGCCATTGGGTCGATCATTTTTCTTCCCAAAAAATCGTTCCTGAAGTATTTGCCTGTATCCCTATTTTCTTCAGTCATTACACTTAGTGAAATATTGTACTTCACGATTCATAAACTATGGAAAGTAAAAGGAAGCCCAAGTGTTATGATGTGTAATGCTGCCGTTTTGGTTGTGGGACCATATTTTTTAGCAAGTTTATGGGTATTTCATTTATCAAAGGGTAAATTCCTTAAATATTTTCTGATTAATGGCATTGCAGATTTCATTTTTGCGTTCCCTTTAGTGGTCCTATTCAGGAAATTGAATTTCTTTAAATTAAAAGTTAGTTCGTTTCAATTTTTTAAAATGATCTTTATGGATGCGATTGTAATTTATACATTTCAAAAGTTTTATGAAATGGTCAAGACCCATCAGAAAACGGGCAACCAACAAGGATAAACGTATTCATATTTGATGATCGTATTTCTTGACTTTCTGGGTTTAAGCTTAAAATATTAGATCAAAAACAGTAAATCAACCCCTTTGGAAAAAACTTTTCCAAAGGGGTGAAACCTCCATCTTTTTTTGTTTTTAAACCCTTAGCATTCCTAATTCTTTGAAATAGCCCGATAGTTGGAAGTCGCTGATCCTGCAAACAGCATTAGTTTGCTACATTTCCTTAAGTGATACGTCCTCTATGTGAGTCGCCACCCACCAAATATGCCCAAAAGGATCTATCAGTCCTCCTCTTCGATCACCTTCAGGTTGGTTGTCTACGGGCACCAATTCCTTTGCACCTGCATCAATAGCTTGTGCAAAAAGTGCATCCGCGTCCTCAACATAAAGAAAAATATGCATCGTGGCTCCTCCAAGAGACTGTGGGCTGCGCATAATCGAATACTCTGGAAACTCATCTACAATCATGATCTGCGAATCCCTGATCTTTATCTCCGCATGCTGAATCCTTCCACTGTTGTCAGCTAGGCGCACCAATTCAGTGGCTCCAAATGCCTTTTTATAAAACGCTATTGCCTCTGTTGCATCCTTAATAATTACATAAGGTGTTACAGTGTGATGACCTCTTGGGATTGGGTTTGTTTCAGGTGTCATCCTGTCTCGCCTCCATAGCTTCAAATTTTTGATGCATTAGTGCCAAAGTGCCTCAGACTGAAAACTTGGTAACTATGCATCAACTTTATTTTAGTGATATCCGAATTCGTTGTATTGTAAAAAAATGAACCTATTAACCAAGCGGTACGTGATTTTGTTGTTTACCTTGACGAGAGTGGTAGGTTGTTGGACTAAGGCCAGAAAAAGATCGAAAATCATGGATAAAATGTGCCTGATCGTAATAACCACATGATAAAGCAATATCTGTCCAATCGACCTGCTCCCCACCTTTAATGGACCGAAGCACATTCTGAAAGCGCTGGACACGGCAAAATTGTTTGGGGGTCAATCCGACTTCTTCCTTAAATACTTGAATAAACCGCCGTGAGCTCAAGCTGATTTGTTCAGTCACATCAGCAATTTTTACTGATGAGGGGGAAAGCTGAAATTTCTTTAGCGCGAAAACAACTGCTGGATGAGGTGCTGAAGCTTTTGTAATCATTTCCATTAAGTATTGTTGTAGTATTTGGAATTTGATGGTGGGGGTTTCAGCTTCAATGAGCTGTTCTCGTATTTCGGCCGCTTTTGACCCCAAAATTGCGTCCAACGATACGTGGTCATTACGCAATTCATCAGCCGGTAACCTAACAAATGGGAATGTACCACCAGGCTTAAAATGTACCCCCATTGTTGACGCTTGACATGCTGTGTCGATAACTGCAACACTTGAATGCGGGCCGGAGATTAAGCTTCCACGAAAACTTTTGAATCTCACATGATTTTTTTGGTCGTATACCTTAATCGAGTCTTCCTTAAGATTGATAACCAATCCCATCGAGCCATCCGGAAGGACACGCTCCATTTCATGAGGCGGGTGGTAACCTTGATATAACCAAAAAATATTTATAAAGGTCGACAATGGTGGCTGAGGCTGGCATGTACGAAAAAGAGATATGACGATCACCGCCTTTTAATTTTAATATACCGTATTCTTTAGTTTACGCCAATAAACAAAACTTTTAAATCTTTTTTGTGTTCAATTGTGGTATTAGTGCATTTTACAATGTAGTAATAACCTTGCCCACTTTGGGATTCGGGAGACCTTATTCCACAAAATGCCAATGGGATAACCTTATACCAATATCCTTTTCTGGTACAATCTTTTATCATTTTACACTTGACTTATTACCACAAGTCTTTACAATAGCGATATTGTCTTTCGTTCATATGGAAAGACCTCCCTATACGTAATAGCATTATTCATTGCTACATTTTATTTAAAATTCAAATGATTCCCCTGTGCCAGTGACAGGGATATAGTTTAAAAGACATTAGAACATTTTTTATACTTCTCCCTCTATATATGCGGCTTTCTTCTTTTAGCTTTACTTGGATAATTCCTTGGCACAAAATATAATTTTCAAGGTATTTTATTAATTTATCCCCTCATTCTCAAGAATCTCTGATATCTTTTTTACATCAACCACAAGGTTTTGGATAACTTCGTGCGCTTTGGAACCGGGGTTTGCGGTCCTGCACTTCACAAAATGGTAGTCCAAACCTACATACTGTCCAATTTTCATGAATTCGTCCGACGTTGATGTAAATAACTGAATGATTTTCGTTCCCGGCTGACAGAACATAATATTTGCAAGCCCTGCACCATTCGGACTTAAGATCACTTTGGCTGAAGAAAAAATATCAATTTGTTCCTGTACGGTTAGTGCACTTAAAGTCACTTTTTTGAATCCTTTTTTGGTCAAAAGTTCCATGAGTGTATTTTCATTGGCAACCTTTCTCCACGAGGCATCGTCCCGACCAATATAGATACGTTCAGAGTCACTTGAATCCAAATGAGATTTGGATTTTAATTTAAGTAATGAGTCTCGTAGAAATTCAACTGTCCATTTCACACATGTTCCCGCGTTAAAAGGAACGGATGGTAATATCAAATTTTCGGCTTTCAGGTGCTTTCCAGGAGTAAGCTGCAAGATTTTATTCCAAGGGATGTCAAGCATTTTAACCGTTTCCCGCTGAAATGGTAATGTCAGAGGAGGAAGGACATATTTATCAATCTTAAAGCCACTAAGCTGCAACAAATGGTACCGCCCTAACACATCGTGTAACCAATGCCAATAATTAGAGTGACCAGCCCAGGCTAAAACACCCAAATTTCCATGGTAAGCGGTGGCGGAAGGGATTTTATCAAATGCAGCCTTTTCAAAATATCTCCAATATAAATGAAAGACCATATCCTGCAAACACTTGTGATCAGGTGTCAAAGCATAAACTATGCCCTCTCCTTTATCACACATCCATATACTTCCGTTTTTTATCATCGAAACATACGATTTACCAAACTTATCATTCTCCCCAAACCTTGGTGGTTGTACCCAATCAACCCATTGCGGCGGATCTCCTTTTGGTAGCCTGTATTTCACAGTTTCATTTGTATAAAATTCCTTATATACATCGTGTATATCCGATTTTGGAGTAGTATTTTCAATCCAATCTTTCGTATGAATATATATATCTGTCATAGATATGCATCCCCTTTTCAATAAACAACATTGGCCTATGCCCTATTCTTGCACATATCTTTGAGTACTCCATAATATGTAGAAAAGTCATCAACAGTGTTAAACTATTGTCTTAATACACCAACCGATAAACGCATGACGAATAAGAACGGGGGAATCATTAAGTGACAAACGTACTAGTAACCGGTGCAGGTGGATTTATTGGTAAAAATCTTATTGATAGACTGCACAGGAAAAAAGGGGTCTTTGTCAAACAATACCACCGTGAAGATGACCCATCACTACTGTATAGGTATTTAAACGATTCAGATATTATCTATCATCTGGCGGGGGTGAACAGACCACAATACAATGCGGAATTTGCGAGGGTTAATAGAGGGCTTACTGAACGAATCGTCAACTATTTAAAAAAGAATCAAAAGACGCCGAAAATCGTTTTTTCTTCCTCCACACAAGCAGCATTTGATACACCCTATGGTTTAAGTAAAAAAGCTGCTGAAGAAGTGCTTAAAAATTATAGTAATGAGACCGGTGCAGAAATACACATTTACCGTTTGCCAGGTGTCTTTGGCAAGTGGTGTAAACCGCATTATAACTCCGTTGTTGCTACTTTTTGCAAAGAAATTTCTAACGATAAAGCAATCGAGATCCATGATGCGGACAAAATGCTTGAACTTGTATATATTGACGATGTAGTAAACCATTTTATGGATTGTCTTGACCGGAAAGAGACGGAAGGGAAATTCTATTATCCTATCAATCAAATTTTCCAAACAACTGTAGGAGAACTGGCTCGTAAGATCTACGAAATAAAGGAAATAAGAAAATCACTAATCATACCTGACCTGTCCGACAGATTTACGAAATACTTATATACGACCTATCTATCTTATTTAGATGAGAATAATTTTTCATATAATTTGCCGACACACCAAGATGAAAGAGGAAGCCTAGTTGAGTTAATCAAATCTCACCAGGTAGGGCAAGTCTTTATGTCAACATCACGAAAAGGTGTCACAAGAGGGAATCATTATCATCATACAAAAGTAGAGAAATTTTGTGTCATTAAAGGTGCAGCAAACATTAAATTAAGAAAGATCGATTCCGAAGAACTGATTACCTATAGAGTAACAGACCAAAATATTGAAATAGTAGATATCCCTCCAGGTTATACCCATTCGATTGAAAACGTAACAGATGATGAAATGATTGTTTTATTTTGGGCCAATGAACTTTTTGATCCGGATAATCCGGATACCATTCCGTTGAAAGTCCAGCCGGACGAAGCTAATAATAGAAAGGATGAAAATTGTGTCAACAGACAAGACATATAAATTTAAAGAAGACGATATTTGCCTTGTAGCCTACCCTAAATCCGGGAACAATTTCTTACTATTTCTTGTTGCCATGTTATTATATCGAAAAAAAATAGATTGGGCCACAAAAGGAGCAATGATTCAAAACGTTTCAAAGGAACCAATCGAAAACTTGCCATCCCCGCATCTTGTATGGAGTCATAATCGTTACGACCCGTCCTATCCCAAAGTTATTTACCTGGTAAGGGATCCAAGAGATATTGTTATATCCTATTATCATCATTTTCAGAAGTATTATCGTGAAAGTCGTGATTTTGATGAATTTTTCCAAGCGTTTATGGAAGGAAAAATTTGGCCTGGAATGTGGGATACGAATATAGAAAGCTGGCTTGACAATCAGGAAAAGGTTAAAAACGGTTTTCTGCTCGTCAAATATGAGGATCTTCTTCAAAACACCTCTAAAGAAGCAAAAAGAATTATAAATTTCTTAAACTTAGACCGGTCAGAACAAGAAATCAATGAAGCAGTCAATTGGGCCTCTTTCGATAATATGAAAGCATTGGAGCAGAAACAACATACCCATTTAAACGGCTATTCACCGTTAGTAAATCAAACTATGCCTTTTGTAAGAGAAGGCAAGGCGAATAAATGGAAATCTGTATTGAGCCAAGCGCAGCAGCAACAAATGAATCAAGCATTTCATAAGACCTTAACAAGGTTAGGCTATAAATAAAGCACTCACTTTAAAAGCCCTCTGTCATGGAGGGCGTTTTTTCTTTCGGGAAGGTGTGAAAAACGATGTTAAAATTATTACTAATTGCGGCCGATACTTCTCATTTTACCAATAATAATTATTACTATTTAGAGAAAGAATTAGCAGAAATAACGATGCTAATGATTTATCGAAAATCCGGTCCTATAAAGAAAATATTACGAAGGATTACTGAAGAACCGGATTACATTTTAATAGTGAATGATGTTGGTAAAACTTTTGACCCTGTCGTCACCGGTTTATCCAATATCAGCATACCTGTAGGGCTGATGGTAAACGACGCACACCGGTTTGTGGAACAGCGAAAGAGGTATATAACGCATAATCATATCCGGACATTTTTTGTCATATGCCGGCATAATTTTTACAACTATTATCCCCTTCAAAGGCATGATCAGGTATTCTTTCTCCCGCAATTCGCGAATACCTCAATCTTTAAAGATTACGATGGAGAAAAAACGATCGATTTAATGATGCTAGGAGAGGTTTCTTTGCCGCATATATATCCATTAAGAGAAAAAATTCTACAGCATTATACAAATGACCCAGGATTTTTTAACCGCCCTCATCCGGGATGGAGAGATTTTACAAGGGAACAGGAAGAAAAAGCATTAATCGGTGAAAACTATGCTAGAACCATTAATCAGGCGAAACTATTTTTTGCATGCGGTTCTATTCGTCAAGTTGTAACATTTAAATATTTTGAAGTGCCAGCGTGTCACACACTATTAATGGCTCCTGATTTACCGGAGCTTGAGGAGATTGGCTTGATTGCAGGCAAGCATTTTGTAGATATAAACGAGGACAACTTTTCAGAAAAGGCAGCGTACTATCTAAAAAATGCGAAAGAGCGAGAACTGATAACCGAAGAGGGGTATCGATTCGTTCATGACCATCATTCAACTGCTCATCGGGCCAAACAATTAGTCAAGCAGATACAGCGTGTTTTAACCCACATATAACGGTCAGTAACCACAGCTAACTACACCTAAATATCCCTTACCACTTGTACAGTGATAAGGGATATTTTTAAGGGGCGTTTATCTTAGACCATCCTTTTGCGTTACTCCACCGAATATCAATTAAAAAGAGCTTGTGATGTGATAAAATTTGCTTTCATAAGAATTTGTTCAATTTCACTATATGTCATTAATTCATCATTGGACTGATAACGTTTGAAGATGACCTTTGGTAAATTCCCATACCTTCTCTTTACCTCTTCTGAAGCATTGCCAGGTAAAATAACATAGTAATTTTTATCAAATTTATAAGTGTTACGAGATTCGGCATTTGATACTAACATTTCATGAAGTTTCTCACCTGGACGAATCCCAATCTCATTTATAACAATGTCTTTTACTGCAAAATGCCTTTCCAGGACATAAATTAAATCGATAATCCTGCATGCTTTCATTTTCATGACAAATATTTCGCCGCCAATCGCTTGTTCAGATGCATATAACAGCAAATCAATGGCTTGAGAAACTGTCAAGAAGAATCGTGTCATTTCCCTGGATGTAAGAGGAACTGTATGATGATTTGCAATTTGTTCTTGGAAAAACGGGATGACACTGCCATTTGTTCCAATAACATTACCACCGCGGATACAGACAAAATGTGTATGACTGCTTAATTGATTCGCCTGAATGATTAATTTTTCACCAATCGCTTTCGTAAGTCCATAGAAATTGATTGGTTCGACAGCTTTATCTGTAGACACATCAATGACTTTTTTTACCTTTTGATTTAAACTTGCTTTGATTATATTCTGCGTACCATATACATTGGTCTTTAACGCTTCCGAAGGCTGGTCTTCACATATAGGAACATGTTTTAGCGCCGAAAGATGGAATATATAATCGACATTTTTTACCGCTTCGTTTACTGCTTCAAAATCTCTTACATCACCAATCACAAATTTTAAATAAGGATTATCCGAAAAAGCCCTTTTCATTTTAACCTGTGCAAATTCATTACGTGAGAAGATTCTTATTTCCTTTGGTTGCAATGGAAGCAGCTTTTTTACTAGTTCATGTCCCCAGGAACCTGTCCCCCCGGTAATCAATATAATCGTGTTTTGAAACACATGTATACACCTCCCTACAGCGATAATGCCTATTGTTTATATCATCATCAAAATAGATACAGTCGAACAGAGCTGATGGCTTGGATGGTAGGAATTCTACTGAATGGTTACACTCCAATTTATGAAAAAAATAGCAAACTGTACATGATATAGGTTTAAATAAAGGCAAAAAAGGCGGTTTGTTCGCGTCCAGATTTATTGGGGCGGTGAAGCCTGGTCACTAAGATCTGCTATAGGAGAAAATTTTGGGAAAGGACCTTGTTGAGAGACGCTAAGAATTGTGAAAAATAACTCTCACTTTGCATCTATAGCGATTCCATCTCAATCTATAGCGGAATTCCGACTATCTGCAGCGCATAACAGCTTTTGGTTGAGCGTTCTACTCATAAATGGATTTAACAGCTCCGCTTTGAACGTTACATCCAATTGCATGCATAAAGTGAAACTTCATTCAGTGGAGGTTTCCTTTCCTTACCCACTGAAACGCCCATGGCTCCGCATTCGCGTAGCCACCAACTATCATGAAAACAGTCTCTAAACACAGAAAAGTCTAAAGCCATAGAATCTTGTCTATAAAACCCATCTTATCTTAATAATCGGTGTATCTATGATGTGTTAGTTGAACAGAATCAGGAATTTACGGGCTGTTTATCCCCTACCTTCTAAGTTTTTAGTTACTCTCACTTATAGAGGTGGGGGTATTACAGCCCGTTAATGCGTGATAAAAAAGGGGACAAAGCACTTTGCCTCTTAAAAATATTCGACTTTCCTCTACCAAAAACCATTATTTCAAGTATCCCTTCGCTTTCAAATAGGACAAAATCGTCTCTACAGACTCCCCGACACACTGCACATCGGTATCCACCGTGATTTCCGGGTCCACAGGTGCCTCATACGGCGCATCAATCCCTGTAAACCCTTTAATCTCACCGGTGCGTACCTTCTTATACAGTCCCTTTGGATCACGTGATTCACATGTTTCTATACTCGCATCAACAAACACCTCGATAAATTCACCCTCGTCCAGCAATTCACGTATTTCATCACGGTCTTTTCGATATGGTGAAATGAAAGCGGACAATGTAACCAATCCAGCATCAACCATCAGCTTGGATACTTCCCCAATGCGACGGATGTTTTCTTTCCGGTCTTTAGGACTAAAACCAAGATTTTTATTCAGACCATGGCGGATATTGTCCCCATCCAGACGATACGTTCGGACACCCATGTGATGCAGTTCTTTTTCCAGCTCAACCGAAATAGTCGATTTACCTGAACCAGACAGGCCTGTAAACCACACCACGGCGCTATTATGATTATTCAATTGTCTCCGATGTTCCTTCGTTATTTTCGAATGATGCCATTTAATATTTTCTGTTTCTGCCATAGACGTTCCCTCCTAAAACCACACATAATAAATGATCAAAACAGACGTCACCATCACTAACAGACTAAGCGGAAGCCCGACTTTTACGTAATCCATAAACTTGTAGCCGCCAGGGCCATATACAATCAAATTCGTCTGATAACCGATTGGTGTAATAAAACTTGCTGAAGCGGCTATTGTAATGAGGACAGCTATTCCTGTCGGCTCGACAGCAAGCGTCTGTGCCATTTCAATTCCGATTGGAAGCATCATGACGGCTGCAGCACTGTTGGTGACAATTTCCGTAAACACATTTGTCAGAATATAGATTATAAACAAAGTGGCCACTAATCCTAATAGATCACCAAAATCCAACAAACCATTCGCAACCCATTCCGCCAGACCCGTTTTTCTTATGGCAGCACCAATCCCGAGCGAACTGGCAATCAATAATAAAACATTGAAGTGAACATATTTCTTGGCTTCCTGAGGTGTAATAATTTTCGCAGTCAAAAATACCAAGACTGTTAGTGCTAACGCTTTAAACATACTAAGCCAGCCCAGTGTCACTGTCACAATCATCGCAAGCAGCATGATGATCGAAAACCAGCCTTTCTTGGTGCTTCGATTCAGGGCAGCTGGTGTATCCAATGACGATACGACAAAAAAGTCATTTGATTGTTGATATTTTTCAACAAAGTCCGTACCCGCCACAAGCAATAATGAATCCCCAGGCTTTAAAACGATATCCCCGACCTTGCTCTTGATCCGCTCATTATTCCGGTGTACCGCAATGACACCTGCATCATACCGTGAACGGAACTGCGATTGTTTAATTGACTTGGATAAAAGAGACGACTGATCTGACACGACGGCATCCACTAATTTGGTTGATCCATCCTTCAGATCATCGAGATCAATGTTCGTCCCCGTTTCCAATTTCAGACCTTTCATCTTCTGCAAATCAGCAATGGTTGAAATCAATCCGGTAAAAATTAGCCGGTCACCACTTTGAATCACCGTAGTTGACCTGACCGGCGAAATCCGTTCATCGCCGCGGATAATCTCAATTAGATAAAGACCTTTCAAATCTCGCAAACCAGCTTGCCACACACTCTTGTCAAGATGTCCGAAGTCTTGTGTCACTAGCATTTCAGCAATGTATTCTTTGAAATCCTCCTTTATCCGCTGGCCAAAGCCTTTGTTATCCGGTAATAATTTATATCCAATTGTAAATAAATAAATGAGTCCAATTATTGCAACCGGAATACCAACGATAGCTAATGTAAATAATGAAAAACCTTCCAGTCCAAAGTCCAGCATCAAACCATGAACGACAAGATTTGTGGACGTTCCTATTAATGTAATCATCCCACCCAAAATCGTAGCGTATGATAATGGGATCAAAAATTTGGAAGGTGCGATCCCACGGTCTTCACACCATTTTTTTATAATTGGGGTAAACGTCACAACAATCGGTGTATTGTTTAAAAAGGCTGAAAGTGCAGATATCGGTACAAAAAAGCGCAGCATCGAACTTGTGTGGGTACGACTGTTCTGAAGCCATTTTTTCATCAGTTGATCGATCAAACCACTTTTCTGTATAGCCCCTGCAACGATAAACAATAATGCAACCGTTAGCATACCTTCGTTGGAAAAACCGTTCAATGCCTCATCAATCGTCAAAACGCCTGAAAGTAACAAAATAACTAATACTGAAAAAATGACCATGTCAGGCCGGGCTACTTCAAAAATCAGCGCGGCAAACATGGTCAGCAGTAACATTAGCACAAACATCATTTCAAAGGTCATGGGGTATCAGATCTCCTTTTAATGCGTGTACAAAAAGGAAAATTCAGGTTCTGTTCTTTCCTTGCATTCCTTTGATTAGCACATCAGCAACTTCCGGACGTGAAAATTCTTTTGGTGGGCGTTTGCCGTTACGAAGCAGTTCACGTACCTTTGTACCGCTTAAGTGGACATGATTTTCCTTGTCGTGTGGACATGTTTTCGCGGATGCCATATTTTCACAGACTTTACAGTAAAACGCATGTTCAAATTTAAAAATCTGAATGCCGAGTTCTTCTTCATATTGTGCGATCAACTCTTGCGCTTCATATGTCCCATAGTAGTCTCCAACACCAGCATGATCACGTCCGACAATAAAATGAGTGCAGCCATAGTTTTTTCGCACAATCGCATGCAAAATCGCTTCTTTCGGTCCCGCATAGCGCATGGCCGCTGGATAGATGACAAGACGCACACGATCTTTCACATAATAGTTTTCTAAAATTGTTTTGTAGCTTTCCATCCGAACATCCGCTGGAATATCATCAGATTTCGTTTCACCAACAAGTGGGTTCAACAACAAGCCATCCACCGACTCAAGTGCTGTCTTTTGAATATGCTCATGCGCGCGATGAACCGGGTTTCGTGTCTGAAAGCCAACGATTGTTTTCCAGCCCAGGTCTTCAAACATCCGCCGTGTTTCAGTCGGATCCATGTAATACGCTAAAAATTGACTGTGATCTGGGCGATTAAGCAGCGTAATCTCCCCGCCAAGATTGATATTTCCAGCCTCATAGACTTTCTTCACCCCGGGATGTGCCGCATTAGTTGTGCCATAGACATTTTCCGCTTCCTTCTTTTTATCATATGCATATTTCTCGGCCAGGGTGATAGTTCCATAGATGACCCCATCTCTTCCTTTAAGGGCAATTTGGTCACCAATTTGAAGGTTTTTAGCCTCTTTTTCGGTTGTCGGCAATGTAATCGGGATGCTCCAGATTGTTCCATCCACAAGACGTGCATTTTTAATGACATTCTCATAATCATTCTGCACCATAAATCCTGTCAGTGGACTAAAACCACCTATCCCTATTAGTTCCATATCTGAAATCACCCAGGAACTTACAGTTATAGACTGAAGCGTTTCGGCATGCTTGATCGCTTCATCTCGTTTCTGCCCAGTTAATTCTCGGCTGATTAATTTTCCGCCATGTGGTTGATTGACCATACGTTAACCCCCTTGTAAATTTTATTTTCGATACACTAACATATTGGATAAAGACAAAAGTTGGAACTAACCATTCCTTTTACTAAAAATCTAGGGAGATATAATAGAAAAGCGTAGATAACTCCAATCAGCTTAAAAAAGCTGTGTTAAAGTTTTCTACGCTTAATTTCTATTTAAAAAGTGAGTAAACTGGGTTTTGCGGTTAACCCTCTTACATACTACTTAAAGTACTTCCAATCGAACAACTAATGCAATTAACACTTGCAATAGGATTTGGGCATTAACGGCAATATCCGTATCGGTCGTTGTAACATTTACACCACGTGAATTTTCAATATAAAGCTGTTGTTTGTTTACCTGACTGGATTTTAATTTAGCGAATAGATCTTGGGTAATTTCATCCTCGGTACTGCTATCTGCAATAGAAATGCTAATTACTAAAGCAATTGCAGCCTGAAGGGCAACTTGAATGTTAACAGCGGCTTGAGTATCGGTCGACTTCACATCTATATCGCATGAGTCTTTAATAACGATACACTCATCGGACTGTTGAACGTTTTTCACTTGTGAATTCTGTTCTTGATCAACAGTGCTATCACCAGTGCAATTCATAGGATGATCCATGGTTGGGTCTAGTGCACTCCACTTATGGCATGGTTCTTGCTTATGGCATGGTTCTTGCTTATGACATGATTCCTGTTTACAACATGACTCTTGGCATGGATCATGTTTGCAATGCGAAACCGATTGTTGACATTGACTATCACAAAGACCTATTTTATTACCATGATTTCTAGCTCTGTTCCTTGCTAGTAAAAAATTTTGTTGATTCCTCATTACTTCTCTCCTCCTTCTTGCGGTTTACTTTATGTTATGTACTATGTCTCAAATAGTAAGGGTGGTTGTCTTATCATAAAAACCTATTTTTTAATATATGTATGATAAACTACCCTACCCAATAGGCAAACAATACCCCGGATATTTACCATCCAGGGTATTACAATTTCTTGATACAGGATAGTATTTAGCAAAAGAAAGCCTATTTGCAGATTTCCAAAAGGCTAATCTCTTTCTTCTTTCTGGTTCCCTTCTTTTTGATCCTCTTCATTCTTTTGAACTCGTGTGAGGTCATCGACACTTTGCTTTAGAACTTCAACCAAATTCTTTATTCTTTCCTTATCTTCAGCATCCAGTTTACCAGCATCTAATTTGGCTCCGTGTTTTTTTAAAGTGTGATCCACGAGCAAATCGATAATCTGGTTGGAGAAGTTTTCATAATTATTACCGCTCACTGCTACACCTCCAAGCTTACTTTTATATACTATATTCACCCTGGTATTAGGTTGTATCAATCATCGTCTAATTCAACGAATTTTGTTCACCTATTTCTAAGTAGGTAATAAACTTCAAACAAAAACTAGTTACGCATCTATGTTTATAGGATAGTTGTGGAATTTTGCTATTAAGGGAACTAAACGCCCTTACAGATGGACAGCATCAGAATATAGTAAATTGAGATAGATATTATATTACAGAAAGGATGGATACTGATGGCACTTACAGATCGTCAGAGGGATCTACTGAATTACCTTAACCAACTATCCCAGAGTCTTGCCAACAGTGGATTAAATAATGATTTCTCATTAAATTTACCAGGACTAAATGTTGATTTTGATGTCGATGTTGGAAGGAACAGATCGGGTGGCGGAACATCTCCAACTCCACCAAATACTCCCAAAACGATGCGCGACGTATTAATTAACGCAATCAATGAACAGGTACAAATAACTACACCTTTTGATACCGTAACAGGTACGCTCATAGCAGTGAAGAATGACTATGTCGTATTAGTGGAAAACACTGGAGAACAAACACTAGTCCGTATAGATAAAATCGAATTCGTCAGTGAGATATAAGGAGGGATACAAATGTTTCAAGACACATTTGCGGCCGAATTAGCAAATAGAGCCGGCTCAAGAGTTGAAGTGGCTACGGATAATAATCTAATTGATGGAATACTGTCAACGGTGACTGCAGAATTAGTTCTCGTAATTGAAGTTAGTACTGGTTATCAAAATACCAAGGTATATATATCCTTAAGTTCGATCAACTTTATTCGTTTTCCTGTAGCTGCCTAACGAAACAAAAGCCAGTAAAAACAGGGGTTAACCTTATTTTTTACTGGCATTTTCTATTTATCGCCCCTATCTTCTCCGGTAGACCACGTTCGGATAAAATCTTGCCATTTTGTATGATGCTGCTTTGTAATACTATATGAATGCTCACGTATATTGTAAACTGTAAAATCCCGATAACAAAATCGAGAATGTCGTATTAATCTTCCCAGGACACTTACATCTTCATATAGCCTCCCATCCGCAAATGCAATTACCGGAAATCCACCATACTTTTTCAATAATGATGTCCGATATATCCTTGGTCCCAAGGGAAAATGATAGTTTTCAAGTTGTTCCCAGCCATCTACTGGAACACCATGTGAAACCGTTTTAAAGTGAACATCGGCATCCTCGCCCATCTGTTTCCATCTTCGTAAATTGCCATAAAGCACTGATATATCTTCAGTTAGCTCCGATAAATATTGTTTTATTACCTTTATCGCATCGGGATCAAGCCAGTCGTCACCATCCAGTTCGAGTACAAAATCAGTCTTGAGATGTGGCAGTAATTCATTTAAGGCCCTTGCTTTTCCTCCGTTTGTTTTATGAAATACCTTTACCCGCTCTTCCTTGTTCCATCGTTCAAGTAGTTTATTGGAGTGATCTGTTGACCCATCATCAATCACGAGTACCTCCTCTGGTTGTTCGATTTGTAACAGGCATGAGGCAACAGCAGTACCGACGTATTTTTCCATGTTATAATTTGACATCATCACGGAGATGGTCGGAGAGTTTGCGGTATTCTTTGTTTGCCGATATTTATGCATCATTTTTTGCTTTTCTATTGTATTTGCTGATTTATTTTTCCTTACCTGTTTAACAAGTCCCTCCCTCCAAATAACAACTTGCTCATCCACCTTGGACAGCCAAGCGGGTAATATCGCCTCCTTGAATGGCAGATGATGTCTGGAGAAAAATGGTTCTTTTTGAAGTAGTTCCTTATGAATCAGCAGCGCTCGGGGTACAATGATATTACCGTGATGATAAATGCGTGTTCCTAACACTTGTTTTGTCCGAGGAAGATGAAGTGCATTATCTTTTAAGCTTGGTAGGAGGTAATCAGTATGTTGAAGGAATAACAAATAGGGAGTCATTAATCGATCAACCATGTCATTCAAAGTTACTCCTAAGTCTTGATGGGTAATCATAATAAACTGAATTCGATCATCTTCCCCATACCGATTGAATAACATTGTTCCATGCTCCTGAAAGACGAGAATTGATTTTAATCTGGTGGCTAACTGATCTAAGGAGACAAGTGCTTTGTCCAGTGCCGATTGATCAGTATAATGAATCAAAATGGCTGTTATATCCTGCACAGGTGTGCCCCCTTTCGCATCATGTTTACACTACTATATGTGTATACACTTTAGGTAATCAATATTATTGTATAGTACTGCTTAACACGATGTTCATAATCTAATTAGGATATTTGTCTTAACGTGACAAAGATCTGTATACCATATTTTCACTATTTTATAATCCTATTTAGTTTAAAGGTAACATGTGTTTTCTAAAAAATTGGTAATTTCGGCATATTGCATAACCTGTACAGGCCTGCTAAGCTATAATCAATAAGTAATCCCCCTACCAACAAGGATAATGATACCTGTTCTCTTTTAAACGTAGATTAGCAGGGGATCACTATTTTGTTCAAATTGTTTCAGCACCAGATTTTTACTCTAAAATCATAAGGAGGAAACAAAATGAATAACAGGAAAAAGAAATGGTTCGAGACATGTGGCCGCAAATTGGATCCTGGTTTAGTGGAACAATTACACAACAAAGCCAAGGTAAAGCTGGAAGAAACGGGTGATGAAGGTATTCCGGTAATTGTTTATTTGAATCGGCAATCGGAATTGGATTCCAAGCACGACTTTGTGCAAACCTGTCATGCCGAAGCTAACAACATCATAGATAACGAACTTGGACTGGATGACACGTTAAGCGGTCAACTGACACCAAAGATGATCAAAAAAATGAAAGATCATGGGGCAGTTGACCGTATTTTTTATGATCGGAAAGTAACTGCATTGCTGGACGTTGCTACACTGGGAATTGGCGCGAAACATGTACAAGAAGAGCTCGGGCTGACTGGCAAAGGTGTGACAGTCGCAGTCATTGACACGGGCATTTTCCCTCATGAGGACTTAACAACACCTGATAACCGAATTGTGGCCTTCAAAGATTTTGTCCAGGATCAAACAGAAGCCTATGATGATAATGGACATGGAACACATTGTGCCGGAGATGTCGCTGGTAATGGGCATCAATCAAATGGTGAATATATTGGACCCGCGCCAGAAACTTCCTTAATCGGTGTCAAGGTGCTGGATCAGGATGGTAGCGGCCGATTGTCTACCATTATGAAAGGAATTGCCTGGTGCATCAATCATAAGAAAGAATATGATATTCGTGTCATCTCCCTTTCCCTTGGTGCCGAGGCATTCGAATCATACCGTGATGATCCATTGGCACAGGCAGCCGAAAAAGCCTGGCATCATGGCATTGTTGTTTGTGCCGCCGCTGGAAATGATGGTCCATCACGTCAAACGATTTCTACACCGGCGATTGATCCATTTATCATTACGGTCGGTTCCGCGGATGATCAAAATACGCCAACTCGATCAGACGATAGCATTGCCGACTATTCCAGCCGTGGGCCGACCATTGATTCGCTGGTCAAACCGGATATTTATTCACCTGGAACGAATATTATTTCCTTACTGGCACCTGATTCCACTTTGGCCGAACAAATGCCGGGAAAAATTGTTGGTGAGCATTATTTGGAATTATCTGGGACGTCCATGGCAACCCCGATTTGCGCAGGCGTTGTGGCCTTGATGCTGGAGGTGAATCCTGATCTTAGCCCAAATGACGTTAAAAGCATTCTGCAGACAACCGCTCCAGCAACCCTCGACGATCTTTGGGGCTACATCGACGCCAAAAGCGCTGTCGCCATGGCTAAGGAATATGCCGAACATCAACTTGCAGTTAGTGAAGTACAATAGCATATTTTAACAAAGGCCTTCCTTATGGGAGGTCTTTGTTATTTTTTTATAATGGAGGATGCTTTTCAGGCACTCACCCATAAAAATTCCATGCATATCTTATATAGACGAATGTAAGTTGATCCTGAATGGAGGACGATAACAATGGCTGTTTCCAATATGGATTTTACAGCTTCAACGGCTCAGTATTCGTATGATTTAAGCAATAACCCACTGTTTGAAAAAGATAGTAAAAATTATATTAATGCGCTGGGTGCAAATCGATTAAATACGATCGGGAATATATATTTACTGGATATTTTCCTAACAAAAGGCAACACGATCGAGCCACATTATCATCCAAATGCATCCGAGCTCACATACTGTATTACAGGTTCAGCGAAAATTTCCTTGATGAACTCATTTAATAATAAACTGATTGAAGTCGATCTCATGCCTGGGAAAGTTGCCAGCATTCCCCAAGGATGGTGGCATTATGCGGAGGCAACAGATGATGAAACCCACTTACTCGCTATTCACGACACACCAATGCTGCAAACTGTCTTCGGATCTGACATATTACGTTTAACTCCACCAGAAGTTCTCGCCCATACCTACTGCCTCAATGAAAACAAAGTCAAAGACACCCTGGCACCAATCAACGGGACTGTCATCATTGGCCCATCCGAAGACTGCTCGCAAAATAACCGCTTCCCAGGTTTTCACTATACCAGATAATTAGGGGCCAGGGTTAGCAGGGCTACCGAAAATATCGAGTCGCCATGGACAGTTCGATTGATTTTTGCGCATGTTCGATCGACTTTACCGCCTGACTCGATCGACTTTCCTACGCGCTCGTTCGACTTTGCGTCTGACTCGATCAACTTTCATCCGTGCTCGATCGACTTTGCGCCTGACTCGATCAACTTTTATCCGTGCTCGATCGACTTTGCGCCTGACTCGATCAACTTTCATCCGTGCTCGATCGACTTTGCGCCTGACTCGATCAACTTTCATCCAAATCAATCATTCTATAAACACACGTATTTTTTCGATATCCCTGCCCGCTCCTTTTTTCAAATCAAACTTCAATATCATGACCCAACCCCAGCTGTTTTGCTTTCTGATAAATACCTTTTGCCACAACAAGGTCAAAATAGGCTGCCCCGACCGATTTAAAAAAGGTTATTTCCTTGTCCGAATCACGCACGATGGTGTCATCCATGCTTAATTGACTAAGTCCACCATAAAGATCTTCAAAGCGCCATTCCCCACTTTTATTGGCATAGATTAGTTCCCCCGCCTCTTCCTTTGCACTTTGTACATCATCCACAACAATTTTCCCTGACTTTTTAATGGTCAATAAATCAACCTCACGCATTGTTGGTAAGTATGAGCCAACGCCATTAATATGTGTACCGTCTTGCAAATCATTTCCATCGAAAACGGGATCATTGGACCTGGTGCTGCAGCAAACGATATCGGCGGTTTCAACCACTTTATTCACTTGATCTGCTACCATAATTTCTGCTTCCACACCAAAATCAAGCAGCCTTTGTCTAAAATGTACTGCCTTTTCCATGGTTCGATTAAATAAATGGATCGTTTTAATTTTGCGTACTTCCAATACACCCAGAACCTGTTCAAATGCCATGGCGCCGGTTCCAATCACCCCCCAATGTTTTAGAACCAGTACGCGCCAGCTTTTTGGTTCCTATGGCACTTAATGCTCCAGTACGCAATCGGGTTAGATAGGAAGCATTCATCATACATAAGTGTTCGCCGGTTGCCGCATCTGTCAGCAGCAGTATTCCCTGAGTCGTTGGCTTTCCCTGTTTCGGATTCTCAGGAAAAATGGTGACGACTTTCACGGAAGCAACGTCCTGATTTAGGTCGGCGCTTGGCATATATAAAGAAGAAGCCTGGTGTTTCGGTATAACAATAACAGTGCGGTGCGGGCTTTCAATTAATCCCTTGCTTTTGGAAATAAGTCCTTGCTGTAAATCGGCAATCGTATCTTTCATACCATAATTGTCTTGAATAACCTTCTCATTGAGAATAAGCATACCAATCGTCCTTTTGGCGTAATTATCATTCCTGCAGTTTGGTTACAATCGGCAAAATCTCCGTTAATTCCTTTATTTCATACGTTGGGTTTACATCCCTTGGTGTTTGTCCGCGACGATTCAACCAGATGGAATCAACTCCTGCTCGGGAAGCTCCAAGTATGTCGGTCATCAGGTTATCTCCGACCATGATCGCCTCATCGTTTGCAACACCCAAACGCTCCAACGCATAATCAAAAATTCCTGGATCCGGTTTCCCTTTCCCGAAATCCCCCGACACCACAATCTGATCAAAATACGTAGCCAATTTTGGTGTTAGATCAAGCTTCGTATGTTGTAAGTCCGGGGAACCATTGGTTAGCATTAATAATTGAAATTTTCCTTGCAGCTGATTAAGCACTGTAAAAGTATCATCATAAACAAATGGCATTTTTTTGCGCATCTTTGGAAATGTTTCCCCGAGATATTCCCCCAGCTCCTCATCATCAATCCCTATATCCTGCAGCCCTCTTGTCCATGCAGCCGTCCGATATGTCGGTGCAATCGCCTTTAATTTTTGAAATGTTTCTCCCTCATCGCAAAAGTTCCCCCAAAGTCCCTCAAATGGGCTGATACCAATGTCCTCCGCGAAATCATATGTATCGTAGGAAGCAAACAACGCGCGGGCACTTCTTTTCACTTTTTCTTCCAGCTGACCGGGGTCAATATGATATTTATCTTCCGCTAGTTTACATGTCGCCCGGAATGCTTCATTGACACTTTTGTCGTCCCATAATAATGTATCATCCAAATCAAATAAAATTGCCTTTAGCATAAAAAACGCCCCTTTCACCTCTATCATTACATAATTCGCCATGGATTCCCCCAATTCCTTTTTTGTTTTATAAAACAATTCATGAAATGGCTTTCACGGTAATAAAATGAAAGAAATCCACATAGGAGGTGAAAAGTATGGCCTATGAAATTTATGGACCATTTCGCATCAAAGAAGATACCGTAAATACTGCCAATGTTCTCGGGTTAAAAGGTTTTTAAAAACGATCACATCTTCATTTTTGCTAATGAAAGTATGAGAGATGATTTAAAGAACCGAATTGATGCACATGTAGTAAATAACCATACTACAAATCATGATGACCTTTCCTTTGCCAACAAGATGAAGAATCTTTTCTCCGGCGACTCCAACCCTTCAAAAGATATGAAAGAAAAACTAGGCAGCCTGGGTGTCACAGATAAACAGATTGAGAGGTATATGTCAGATATTGCATCCGGTGACATTATAATCGTAGTGAATAATCAAAAACGAGTGGGAACTGATGCGGCTGACAGCACGATTAGGTTGAGATCGCCGATTATTAAAAGGCTGCCCATGATCACGATTTTTTGACCTTTTGGAGCAGCCTGTTGTCATTTTAACTTAATTCGGAAGGGTCTATTCCGGTCATTTTTTTAATATCTTCATCCGTAACACCATGTTTTCTCATTGCTTCTACTATTTCTTTTTGCCCTTCTTTTTTTCCTTCTTTTTTTCCTTCTCTTTTTCCTTCTTCTTTCCCTTCATCTCTTGCTCCGCGCATACGGGTTATTTCGTCATTTATTTCTCTTTCCCTGGCATCATATGCTTCTTTGAGGTTTTTATCAAGGTTAAGCGCAAATAGCTTTTCTTCTGCTTCAGCGATATTTTTATCCAATGCAGCTACCTCCTCTAAAAGCATTTTGTCTTCACTTTTTAAAAAGATCAACCAGCGGTGCAGAGGATTTTTAAGGTCTATGTTTTCTATCAATTTCATGAATTTTAATGTCTCAATGAAATGGATCTCCAATTTATTGGTCAAAAGTTTTTTTGTCTTTCTGTTTAATAGTTGATAACAAGAGTGAAAATCAGCTTCATTATTAACATTATATCCCAAAAGACTTATGGAAACTGTCCTTGTTAACTCCTTATAATCCCTGCTTTTCTTAAATCCGGCAGTAAATAATTTTGACCAATAATACAAAATCCTCTCACTTATATTATACTGATTTGCAAGCTGGACCTCAATATTTATTTTTTCACCCAAATCAGTGTAGGCTTTAATATCCAGTATACCCAGTTTGTCATCTTTTGTTACGGGTAACACCTCATTTTCTGCAAGCCTTATACTGGAAATTTCAAAATCCAATATGGCGTTCAAAAGAGACTTTAATAGCACTTCATCGGTGAATATTGTTTTAAACGCTACGTCATTCAATGGATTCAATCTTTCCATGCATATCCTCTCCCGTTTTCGTTTATATGTCCGACATTGTTAGATCATCTAGCCTAGGCAATCACGGGTAAAATATCCACAAAAACGTAAACTCCCATTTCCCTTCCTCCCACCCAAATTGTTTTGTTTCAATAATGGTAAAATTTAACTAGATTTCCCTTGCTCAATTGAGGTTATTCGTGGCGTAATGTAGGAATATGTCGTGTGGTTAGGTCTATTATACCAATAATGAGCCATTATGCGACTGACTAATTTGAAAATTTAAATAACTATTGATGAGAAACGTTTGTTCGTATATAATAGGATTAACTTCATCATTAGGCAATGCAAAAAGGATGTGGTAAAATGATGGCAAATGATATCGTACTCGAGGAAAAAGAATCTTATCATGAGAGCCCGCCAGATTATGATGGACTATGGAAAAAGTTGATTGAGCAATTGTTCGAGGAATTCATGGAATTTTTTGCACCTGATTTGTACCCGGAAATTGACTTTACCAAAGCGCCGGATTTTTTGAAGCAGGAATTTCATAGGATGATTATTGATAGTTTAGAGGGGCGAAATTATACCGACCAACTTGTTCAAGTAACATTAAAAAATGGGAAAGATAAGTGGATTCTAATCCATATTGAGGTTCAAGATGAGGAAAGTGAACAATTCACAAAGCGTATGTTTCGTTATTTTTTACCGTATTTATGACAAACATGGCGAAGAGATATATGCTATTGCCCTTCTAACATCGGAGCAGGAATCACAATACCGTGATCATTTTTATTATTCTTTTTACAGTACAAAGCACTAGCGTTGCATAAAGTTTTTCTACAAATGTCAAGAAAAATATTTAGTTGGGACATTAGGAATAATGGGAGTTTTCACTACAAAAGTCTATAAAAAAACCTTATAATAAGGGAATGGTAGTCCTGTCCAAATCCCAAATTATAAGGAGAACTCAT
>NZ_JBFNXI010000041.1:0-30210 GCF_040812445.1 Lentibacillus sp. L22
GAATTTCCAAAAGTACTTTACCAGATAAAGGTTAGATGTCATTTTTACTCTGCGAAAGTTGAGATGATTATAATCATTTAAAAGACGAACTGGCGGATTATAAATTACGACTATTGAGGGAAAATAAACAAATTACTTTAGTAGGGGCGGAAAATAATAAGCGGGTGTTATTCTTGGATCTATTAAAGGAACAGTGGACAGAGGAAGAAATCCTGGAGCTATATGTAACAAGAGCGATACCCGCTTCACTTAATGAAAATTATTTAGAGAATATGATAGCAGATGTTGATGTGGATAGTATCATATTTTGGATTGAGCAAGTAGAGGAGCTGAGTGGGCTCGCGTTTATTGATGCAAGTAAATATGAGCTATTTCTAAATTGTGCTGTCCAATGGAAAAGGATTCAATTAGAAGAATACATAGTTGATTTTGATAAAGATGATGAGTTGAAGATTTTAGAGAATGAAAAGTATAAAACAGTCAAACAAGGTTTTATGAAATTAATGGGGTTAAAAGACAATCCTGATAGGCTTTCAAATGAATTAGCTTATATCTCTATGCATCTGCTTGGAGCGAGGCGTTTAAGCGGAGAAGGAGATCACTGGATTAAATATCAGTCTTTATCCGGGGAGATAGTAGCAACTTTTGAACAGGAGAATCGCTTCCGTTTAAGCAACCGGGAGAATATTATTATTGGCCTTTCTACGCATTTGCAATCAGCGATGTATCGGGTGAAGTATAATATTCATATTGATAACCCTTATTTTGATAACTTGGAAAAAGAGTATCATAAATATATTGAACAAGTGAAGAATTTTATTGAGGAGAATCCACATTGGGGCTTAACAAATCTCCATAGACATGAAATTGGCTTTATTGTTGTTCATTTATGTGCCGGAATGGAGCAGGAGCCACAGCTCCCGAGTAAACGGATTGCGATAGTCTGCAGCTCCGGTTTAGGAACATCACGATTGCTCGAACGCACCATGAGAAGGCTATTTCCACAAGTATATATAACAGGGCAATTTTCTGTGAAGGAAGCATATCAGCTTACGGAAAAAGATGTTGACCTAATTGTTACGACTGTTCCGTTTACACAAAAGCTTCAAGTTAATTATGTGAAGGTGAATCCATTATTGTCATTAACAGATCAGCAAAATCTAGAAAGAATCATTGGAAGAGGAACTTACCAGGCAAGCACAGAGCTGCCGGTTGTAGAAACGGTAATGACAATTTATCAATCTGTAAAAAAACATACCATTGTACTGAATGAGGGAGAATTATTTAATGATTTATACCGCTATTTCAGCGGAAATCAGGGAGCCGCTGGATCTGAAGTTACTTCGCTGACATCACCTGCATGCATCCATTTAAAAAATCGGGTTCAGGACTGGAGAGAATCGCTGTCTATATTGAGCCGGTCTTTAGTGAATCAAGGTGTCATTGAACCTACATATGAACAGGAATTGGCTCAAGTGATTAATGAACAGGATCATCATTTTATCGTAGCTCCGGGTGTTGCTTTCCCTCATTTGAACAGTGCATCGATAAAGAAGACTGGTTTTGCGTTTATGACATTAGAAGAGCCGATTGCTTTCGGTGGAGGTGGGGAGAAGGTATGGTGGATCATTTTGCTTGCTGCCAAAGATAAGATTCAGCATGTTACTGCTGTGGAGATGATGCTGGACGTAGTGAATTCTAAGGATTTGTTAAGCAAATTGCGACATGAGCAAAATATAGATGTAATATGGAATTGGATGTTGGAGTATGAGGAGGGGAGCAGATGAAAAAGGTATTAGTTGTTTGTTCAGGTGGCTTAGGGACAAGTCTTGTTTTGAAATTACAAGTAAAACAGCATTTTCAAGAATGGGAGTTAGACGATGTCATTGTTGAACAATCGGATGTAAGTGCTGCCTCCTTTATGAAAGCAGATTTGATTATCGGGGCAAAGCAGGTTGTACAGCATTTGCGGGTAAAAGAAACAGAAATCCTTGGGCTCTCCTTTATTGCAGATAGAGCTTTAGTAAAAGAAAGCTTAGAAAATGCAAATACTGTGAAGCGGTGGCGAGAGCGTGTATGAATATATTTGAAAGTTTTACAAGGGGGTTTATCGGAGAACCTGCTATTTTGTTGGGTGCTATTACATGTATAGGTCTATTACTTGCCAGAGCAGGTTTTTTTCGGGTTCTCAGCGGAACCGTGAAAGTAATGGTAGGGGTAACATTGTTGCAGATAGGGGCTTCTGCTGCCAATGTTTCCCTTTCCAATTTAGCAGTGATGATTCAAGACAGCTTTAATATGATTGGCATGATTCCGCATAATGAAGCGATAACGGCATTAGTACAGATTAATTACGGAAGAGAAATCGCGATAACCATCTCGATTGGAATGGTCGGGCATTTATTAATAGCCCGGTTTACGAGATTAAAGTATGTCTTCTTGTCAGGACATCAAGTACTTTTTATGTCAGCAGTTATTGTGGCTGTTCTACATGCTTCTAAATACGGCTGGTGGGTGTATGTTTTTGGCGGTATCGTGTTAGCGCTGATGATGTCCTGTATGCCTGCGCTGGTTCAGCAGTTTGTCAAACGTGTCACAGACGATGAATCGATTGCGATTGGTCATTTTAACAGTGTTGGCTACTTTATGACAGGTATTTTAAGCACAAGTTTTTTTAAAAGAAAAGAAGAAAAAGGAGATTTTCCGAAATTCATCCGAAAACTGGAGCCTTTTATGTATGATCATGTGTTGATTATTAGTATATTTTCATTTCTGCTCTTTTTTATTGCGGCTATTTTTGCCCAAAGAGATGCTATTCAATACTTGTTTAATGATCAAAATTTTATCATTTTTGTTATTGTGCAATCTTTGTGGTTTACAGCTGGAATGTACTGTATATTAACAGGAGTACGAATGATGATTGCTGAAATTCTGCCAGCATTTGAAGGGGTATCAAGCAGATGGATCAAGGGGTCTATCCCCGCATTAGATGCGCCGGTATTATTCAATTACGCTCCATTAGCTGCGATGGTTGGGTTTACGCTCAGCTTTTTAGGTGGACTTGGTGTGATGTTTGGTATGGCTGCGGTGCAGTATACCATTATTATTCCGGGCGTTATTCCACATTTTTTTTCGGGTGGCGCTGCGGGAGTTATTGCTTATAAGTTACGAGGAATCAAGGCGCTTATTTGTATGAGTATTGTTCATGGGATGGTTATTACGATTCTACCGATTCCGTTATTAAGTTATCTACAGGATTTAGGTTATACACGTACAACATTTGGAGATACAGATTTACAGATTATTGGAATTTTGATTGGGTGGTTGGTGCAGTAATAACTGAATTTGTTATGTCCTCTTTATTTAAACAGAAAGGAATGTTGAAAAACTTCTATACTGCATAATAAAGAGGTTTTTTTATTTTGTACATCTTAAAAAATTTATTTTAAATTATATAGTTTATAGTAAGTATTCAATACCAATTTACTGCAGTTTCAAAAGGAAATAAATTACTATTGATAGTGTAAACGCGCACATATGGAGTTATATACATAATTTAAGAAAGTAATGATAAAACCAGGTGATATCGTTGTCGTGGGCGGGAATCCTTCACCAAGTTTACACCCGTAGACTTAAAGGTTTAATAAGTCTTTTTATACAAGTTGTTAAAGTACTTGCTCAGAAAGCTATTATTGCGCTTGGCCGCTAGCCATCCTCTATCAGTGGCTGAAGTTAATTAGTAATTATCTGAAATCAGTTTATAAAACGATGATTTATACTCTCCTGCTAATTTTATGCCGCTTCAAAAGGAATTCATTTGGCATTGAATGTGGAAGCGCATACACGTAAACTTAAGACATAAGAAAAAAGGAGGTAGTTACATTGAAAAAATCTATAAAATTATTATTTATATTATTAGCTGTTTTTCTGCTAGCCGCGTGCGGATCGAATAATTCAAATGGAGCAGACGGCGGAGATAGTCCAAGTGGAACGTTAACCGTTTATGTTGCATTTCAGGAAGATCATGCAATTGCTGCAATTGACAAGTTCCAACAGGATACAGGAATCGATGTCGATATGGTTCGTATGTCAGCTGGAGAAATCTTAGCAAAGGTCCGCGCGGAAAAAGATAATCCGCAGGCAGATATTTGGTATGGCGGACCAGCAGACACATTTGAAGCTGCTAAAACAGAAGACCTGTTACATGCGTATAATTCCCCCGAAGCAGCAGATATCCCAGAGGAATATAGAGATCCCGATAATTTTTGGACTGGGATTTATGTAGGGGCGATTGGTTTCGCTACAAATCAGAATTTCTTGGATGATAATGGTTTAGAAGCTCCAACAAGTTGGGATGACTTGCTAGACCCTGTGTATGAGAACCAAATAGTTATGGCACATCCAAGTTCATCAGGTACAGCTTATACAGCATTATATTCGATTCTTCGTGCAAAAGGTGGAGATGAAGAAGGTTTTGAGTATTTGGAGGAACTTCATCCGCAAGTGCAACAATACACGACTAGCGGTTCAGCACCGGGAAGAATGGTTGGTATGAATGAAGTAGGAGCAGGAATTTTGTTTGCACATGATATTGTTAAGTATCAAGTAGAAGGATTTGATGACATCGTCCTTTCATTCCCAGAGGATGGTACAGGATTTGAAATTGGAGGAGTCGGTATTATTGAAGGAGCTCCAAATGAAGAACTGGCTCAAGAATTTGTTGATTGGGCTGTAGGACCAGAAGCACAAGAAGTTGGTCAAGAATCAGATAATTTCCAGAGTCTTACACATCCCTCTGCAACTCCGCCTGAAGGAGCTCCAGATTTAGATGAGATCAATCTATTAGATTCAGACCCGAAAGAGGCTGGAGAACGTCGTCAAGAAATTCTTGACCGCTGGGATAATGAAGTAAATAACTAGAGATAGAAAACGTTGAGAATGGGGAGCTGTCAGCTCCCTTTTCAACATAAAAGGAGTGAAAGCTTTTTATGAAGGAGAACATACGCAGATTAGTCAAACAACCAATGTTGTTATTGCTTGTTGTATTGGTTATGCTGACGCTCATTGTATTTATTGTCTATCCACTTTTCCAAATCTTTTTATCCAGTTTTATATCCAATGGTGAAGTAGATTGGCAAGGGTATAAAAGGGTATTTGCCGGCGGACAATTAACCAGTGCTTTAACGAATTCATTGGTTTTAGCAGTCATCGTTTCTATTTTATCAACAGCAATTGCTTATTTCTTTGCTTATACATTAGCTTATATTAAGGTTCCATTTAAGAAATTATTTAACGGAATTGCAATTTTACCAGTAATTTCTCCTCCGTTTGTTATTGCTTTATCAGCAATTCTTCTTTTTGGAAGAGGAGGATTTATTTCTGAGACATTGCTTGGTATAGAAGGAGCAAATATTTATGGATTACATGGTTTGATTCTTGTCCAAACCCTAACCTATTTCCCGGTAGCATTCTTAGTTTTAGCAGGATTGTTGCAATCCATTAGCCCTTCTCTGGAAGAAGCAAGTGATAATCTTGGTTCTACGAAATGGCAGACATTTAAGAAAGTAACCTTGCCATTATCTGTTCCGGGGATTGGAAATGCTTTTTTACTTGTATTTATTCAGTCGATGGCTGATTTCGGGAACCCAATGACCATTGGGGGAGATTATAATACGGTGGCGAGAGAGATTTATATGCAGGCAGTTGGAAGCTATAATATGCAGGCTGGAGCAGCTCTTGCAATGGTTTTACTTAGTGTAACAGTTATTTTATATGTACTCCAGAATTTTTGGATTGGGAAGAAGAATTATGTCACAGTTACTGGAAAACCAACTGGAGTTCGAAAAATGATTTCCCAAGGTATGTTTCGCCGAGTGATGATTGCCATTTGTTTCGGTTTATCGGGAACTGTTATTTTATTCTATATCTTAGTTCCTATTGGATCGTTTATCCAGCTATGGGGTGTAAATTATAGCTTTACATTAGATCATTATAATTATGTGTTTTCTATCGGTCAAAAAGCAGTTAGAGACACTTTACGACTATCCATTATTGCGACGCCAATTGGAGGACTATTTGCAATGATTCTTGCATTCTTGATTGTTCGTAAAAGATTTGCAGGAAAAAAATTAATGGAAGGGATTAGCATGCTTTCTATGGCTATTCCAGGTACTGTAATCGGTATCTCTTATATCTTGGCGTTTAATCAGGCGCCGTTAGCAATTACTGGGACAGCATTGATTATTATCGCTGCATTCATTGTTCGTGCGATGCCAGTGGGAATTCGGTCCGGGATTACTTCGCTTCAACAGATAGATCCTTCGATAGAAGAAGCGGCAACAAATCTGGGGGCGAGCGGTTCCAAGACCTTCTTTTCCATCGTGCTGCCTTTGATTCGACCGGCATTTTTCAGTTCAATCGTATACACTTTCGTAAAAAGTATGACAGCGATGAGCGCTGTAATCTTCCTGGTTTCGGCCAAATATAACCTGATTACTGCTTCTATCTTAGCGCAAGTAGAGTCAGGAAGAATTGGCGTTGCAAGTGCATATTGTACATTATTGATTATCTTAATGATTGTCGCGATGTTAATTTTAAATGGCTTAACTTCTTTATTTACTGGTAAATGGAAGTTAAGAAAAGATCAACAAACAGGTGCAGAAATTGCTTCAAAAGATTCTGTGACGACTTAAATACTTGGAGGGATAACACATGTCAGCAAAATCCGTAAAGTTAGAGAATGTAACGAAACATTTTACCGATGATGAAGGCAAGACAATGACAGCAGTTAATGATGTCAGTTTGCATATTGAAAAAGGAGAATTTGCAACACTATTAGGTCCTTCCGGATGTGGAAAGACAACTACATTGCGTATGATTGCCGGATTTGAAGAACTATCGAACGGCGTAATCATGTTTGGAGAGGATAATGTTCAAAACATCCCTGCAAATAAAAGAGACTGTACAATGGTATTCCAATCTTATGCATTGTTTCCGCATATGTCCGTATATGACAACATTTGCTATGGACTAAAACTGAAAAAGTTAAGTAAAAGTGAAATTGAAAAACGAGTGACACCTGTAATGGATATTATGAACTTACATGTAAATAAAAACAGAATGCCAAACCAATTGTCTGGCGGTCAGCAGCAGCGTGTTGCGCTTGCCCGGGCATTGGTAATGGAGCCTGGAGTACTGCTTTTCGATGAACCGTTATCCAATTTAGATGCCAAACTTCGGATTACCATGCGTGATGAAATTCGCCGTATCCAGAAAAAACTTGGTATTACAGCAATTTATGTAACACATGATCAAAGTGAAGCGATGAGTTTGAGTGACCGTATTGTTGTTATGAATGAAGGGCGTATTGAACAAGTTGGACCGCCGATGGAAATTTATCAAAAGCCAAAAACAAAATTTGTTTCCGATTTTATTGGGACAGCTAACTTCTTAGAAGGGGTTGTAGATAAGAAAGAATCGGATCGTCTCTTTGTAAAAACGAAACAAACTACTATCGAAGTTTTACAGCAGAATGCGGATACATTTCATGAAGGGCAATCTGTTTCAGTGGTCGTTCGTCCAGAAGCAATCAATCTAGATAAGGAAGGGACAGAATCTGCGAAGGTTCTTAAAAGTGTGTTTATGGGACAGATACAAGAATACGAGTTAGATTTTAATGGTATTCAATTGCATGCAGTTGTTGCAGATCCGGGCGGGAAAGAAGTTTATTATGACGGCGATAGTGTAAATCTGACATTTTCACAACGTTCGTTGCATGTTGTACCAGCATAAGGTTAAATAGAAGGAAAGGAGAGATGCTATGCGAAAAATAACAATGCTGTTGTTCATAGTTCTTCTCCTTCTTTCTGGTTGCAACAAGGCTGGGCAAAAGAAAGTATTACAGGTATATACCGGAATGGATACAGCCTACATGATTCGAATTGCAGAGCAGTTTGAACGAGATACTGGTATCCATATTTCTTTTCAAAGAAAAAGTAATCTCGAAATTCTTCAATCTTTGGAGAATGGAGAAGAAGAATTTGATATTTGGTATGGTGGATCGTCTTTTTTAATGGAAGATGCGAAACAGCAAGGACTCTTGGAACCATATATTTCGGAATACAGAGAAGAAATCGATGAAATATATAAGGATGAAGAAGGGTATTGGACTGGAATCAGTGTAGGTGTCCTGGCCATTGTGATCAACCGTCAATGGCATGTGGAACAAGGAGTCAGTAATCCGCAGAGGTGGAGTGATCTGCAACGGGTAGAGTATAAGAACTGGCTGACATTGCCGAATCCAGAATCAACAGAAGCAGGGTACCTTACGATTGCTCTCTTTGATGAATTATATGGAAATTTGCGAACAAAGAGTGTGGTGCAAAATATCAATCAGAATGTGACCGATTATACTTTGGCAGAAGATTCAACCGGAAGATTTATTGGTTATAAGGAAAGTGCTGCAACGATTATGTTTGCACACGATGCCATGCGCCTGAAGAATGAAGGATTTACTGAGTTAAATATTATTTATCCGACAGAGCCGACAACGTATGAAGTCGAAGCAATCGCTATGACGACAAATGCTCAAAACGAAGAAGCTGCACAGGAGTTTATTGATTGGTCATTAACAAAAGAAGCACAGGAAATAGGTCAAAGAATAGGAAATTATCATATGCTGACCAATGTGAATGCAGTAAATCCGCCACAGTCCGTATCGTTGGATGAATTATTGATTATACCTGTTGATGAGGAAAAAGCAGTAGAGAATCGGTATGGTTTAATTTCCGATTTTAAAGAAGTCATCAAATATAGAGAGTAAAGGAGAAGATACATTGTGACAAATATTATTTTTGATTTACATACTCATCATGATAGATGCGGACATGCAGAAGGGAAAATAGAGGATTACATTCAAGTGGCAATAGATCGTGATTTGCATTATATTGGGATCTCGGATCACTCTCCTTTCTTTTATTCGGACGAAGATCAGCTGTATCCGGGAATTGCAATGGCCAAGAGTGAGCTGGATGAATATGTAAGTGAAGTGTTGACACTGAAAGAAAAATATAAGAATAAAATTCACGTGTTACTTGGAATGGAGAGCGATTATTTTCCTGAATATGCAAATATGTATAGTAACATTTATCAAAAATACCCATTTGATTATATCATTGGATCTGTCCATCATGTTCATGATAAAAGTATTTTTCAAAAAGGCAGATGGGATTATTTATCAGAGGAAGAGCGTCTGGAGGAAAAAGAATCCTATTACCATTTGATTCAGCAATCTGCCAAAAGCGGTATGTTTCAAGTCTTGGGACATATTGATGCGATGAAAGGATATTTATTAAATTTTCATGAAGTCAGAACACCAGTAGTAGAAGAAACATTAAAAGTCATTGCTAATAAAGGTGTTGCCATTGAAGTGAATACGTCCGGTAAAAATAAAGATTGCGGCGGATGGTATCCTTCTCATGAAATATTAGAAAGAGCATGCTATCACGGTGTGGATATATCTTTTGGTTCAGATTCCCATGTACCTTCCAGGGTGGGGGATAATTACTTAGAAGTACAGGAAACCTTAAAACAAATTGGCTTTAAGGAAATAGTCTATTTTATAAACAAGAAAAGATGTACAGTGTCACTTTAATGTGTGGAGTATGAGAGAAACCTGCATTCACTTCTCTTTTAACAAATGCATATTTTTCTAAAATAATAACAGATACCTTGTATAGCTGCACACACAAAAAAGTTAAAATTTGATTCATTTGATGATAGTAAAGGTTTTACAAAGTAGATTTACGGAGGGAAGCGATGGGATGAAAAAGCATCTATTAATCTCTGATTTAGATGGAACATTACTTAATGGAAAGCAGAATATTAGCATAGAGAATAAAACATCTATTCAGCAATTTATAAAGGATGGCGGATTGTTTACCATTGCAACAGGACGTGTGGAAGATTCTGTTGGTCCTTATGTGCAAGAATTGGGGGTTACACTCCCCGTCATTCTGTATAATGGAGCGGTTATTTACGATTATCAGAATCAGCAGCGTATATATGAGCAAAAGATTACCAACTTCACACCTTTATTTAAGCAATTACAAGCATTCAGCGAAAGTGAATATATTGGTATTAATTACTACCAAAATAAAAAAGCCTATGTTCCAGATTACAACGAATTGATTAAAGCACATCAGAAAAAAGATAGAATTCAGGTCAGGGAAATAGATGCTGCATTTGATACAAGCTACGTAACAAAAGTGTTGCTCATTTCAGATGCCCCTGTTGTTTTAAAAAAGTGTGAAAAGCTAGTACTAAATAGTGGAGTTTCGTGTGATATGATTTATTCAGAAAAAAACTATTTAGAAATCTTGCCGAAGCATGTTTCAAAAGAAAATGCGGTTAAAGAGCTGCTTAAACATTTAAATCGAACGGACTTACATACGATTTGTGTAGGAGATCATGAAAATGATTTGGCCATGTTACAAACAGCTGATACAGCCTATGTGGTTGAAAATGCCATTGACTTATTGAAGCAGCAGAATTTTCGGGAAACAGTTCATCATGAGCATCACGCTCTTCAAAGCATTATTGAAGATATAAGTCATTCTGTTGATTTAAAGTGATAAAAGTAGATTATTGATACATTCCAAATTCTGAAGAGAAGGTGATGTCATGTTTGAAGAGGTATGTGAAATCGTAATAGTAGCAGGGAGAAATCTGGTAGAAAAGGTGAATTCAAGATTTACCGTTGAAACAAAAAGCAGCGATATGGATTTAGTTACGGAAATGGATAAGAAAACAGAAAAATATATAACCGAGGAAATAAAGAGGGATTTCCCAGAGCATGCTGTTTTTGGAGAAGAAACAGTAGAAGAGATAGGTCACGATAAAATGCTTGAAATGCTAGAAACGCATCCTAATCTATGGATAATTGATCCAATCGATGGAACGACGAATTATGTACATGGACTGCCAGGATATACGATTTCAGTAGCTTTATATTGTAAAGGGGAAGCTGCTCTTGGCATTATTTATGACCCCGTTGCAAATGAATTATTTATTGCAGAACGTGGAAAAGGAGCGACATTAAATGGAGAAGAAATCCATGTAAGCGAGCAGAGTTCTTTAGCTGAGAGCCTCGTTTCAACAGGAGTTCCAGCAAAATATGAAAGTGACCGTAATCATGTCTTAGAGGCATATGTGAAAATTGCTCCGTTGACTCGGAATGTCCGTACTTTTGGTTCAGCAGCCTTACATTGTGCTTATGTTGCTACTGGACGTTTGGATGCATTCTGGGAATGGGAGTAAATATTTGGGATGTTGCTGCTGGCAAATTGATTGTTGAGGAAGCAGGGGGAAGCGTTTATCAATTGGATGGTAATGAAGTTCAATTTGAATTTCCTCATTTTACCTGCACGAATGGAAAGATTGATAAGGAGTGGAAGGAGACATTTGCTTCTATACATGGTTTGTAAATAGAATTGACTTTAGCTAGTTTAAGTAATTTATTTCTATAGGATATATAATAATGCTATATTGAGAAAAGAAGCTTCTGATATTCTCACCTATCAAATTAAAAGATTCTATAATTAATGAGGCTGGGACAAAACTCCAGTAAACAAAAAATTAAGGAGGCTGGGACATAACTAGCCAAAAATAGTAAATAAAAAGGTTTCAAGCAAATTTTTTATTGCTTGAAACCTTTTTATTTACTATTTTTGGCTAGTTATGTCCCAGCCTCATTTTTGCCTGCACCCCAGAATATATAATGAAAAAACACCGTGAGATAAGAGGAGGGACTTCTCATCTCGCTTTTTACTTCACTATATACAACTATAAGTAAAGATATAAATCCACTGCATTAATTAGAAATATTATTAAATAATAATTTTTGCTATTAAAATTGATTAGGGTCAAAAGGATGGCTATTATTTAATAACATTCATTTCTGTTAAAAAGTTGCAATAATAAAAATATTAATAAGTGTTCCTCTCATCAAGATTTTACTTCTGATTAAGTTTTGATAAAAGTAGATATTCCTTCTTGGGACAAATCCCAGAAAATGAATCCATGTGTCAGTATAAGTGAAAGCATCCATAATTGCTTCAACCTATTGTTGTTCTTGAAATATACACTTAAAATAAAAATCAAATGAGAACCTTTTCATATCCGGTATGAAAAATTTTATAGATAGTGGGGTGATTGCTTTTATACAGATTTGTAAATTATACTCCTTGTAAAGGAATATTTACAGGGGTGATAAGGATGGATTTAATAGAAGAAGCAGTTAACCAATATTACGAAACGTTTAATGCCACAGATAAGTCGATAGCTTCTTATATTCTAAAGCATCGTGGAGCTGTGGAGAAGATGACCATCAGGGAATTGGCTGATGCGTGTCATTCGTCAAAATCAACAGTATCCAGATTTGTTAAGAAGATTGGATTCGCCGGTTTTAGTGAAATGAAATATGCAATAAAGTGGCAGGAAAAAAAGGAGACGCCGGAAAAGTCTTATAAAAAAAGCCTCATCACCGATATTCAAATGAATATTGAGCAGCTGCAGCATTGGAACTTTGAGGAAATATGTAAAGCAATCGAATCGTCTAATCGTTTATTTGTATACGGGACAGGAACAGAACAAAAATTGTGTGCAAATGAACTGAAAAGGTATTTTTGGGTACTCAATAAATATATCCATGTTATTGATGACGAGATGAACTTTCATGTTTTAATGGACGATTTAACTGAGAATGATTTAATAATTATTATCTCACTTTCAGGTAATACGACTACCATGCTTCCTTTTGCACAGCGAATTGCTGCTAAAAAGATTCCATTGATGTCGATTACGGATCTAAAGAATAACAAGCTCGCTCAATTAACTGATTTAAGAATGTATGCGTTTGCTCATCCGCAAAAAAGCCATCTCGCTTTAGAAATTACAACATTTTCTACTTTTTTCGTTATGGTTGAGGCGCTATTCCGGTCATATTTAGATTACTTAGAACAGAAAAAGTAACGACTTTTATCTGTTACTACTTTAGGTTAGGGGGAAATACAGATGATGCAGAAATTTCAACGGTTTGGAAGCGCTATGTTTGTTCCGGTTTTATTTTTTGCATTTTCAGGAATCGTCATAGGCTTTTCCACACTTTTTAATGACCCTCTTATTATGGGCAGTCTTGCAGAAGAAGGCACTGTATGGTCTAAGATTTGGTTCATCATTGAAGAAGGTGCCTGGACAGTGTTTAATCAAATGCCCCTCATTTTTGCAATGGGCATTCCGGTAGCATTGGCTGCTAAAGCAAATGGCAGAGCATTGATGGAAACAATTATCATTTTTCTAACTTTTAATTATTTCATCAACGCCATGTTAACAAGCTTTCCTGGATTTTTTAATGTTGATTTCAGCCAAGAGCCAGGCGGTGTCAGCGGCTTAGCTGAGATTGCAGGGATTAAAACATTAGATACCAGTATTCTTGGAGCAATTATTATATCCGCTATTGCGGTATATTTACACAATAAATACTATGATACGAAACTTCCAGACTATCTTGGTATTTTTCAAGGGTCTGCATTTGTAGTGATTATCGGTTTCTTTGCCATGTTGCCAGTTGCTTTCTTGACTGCTTGGCTTTGGCCTTATATTCAAATGGGGATTGCATCCCTTCAAGGCTTTTTGGCTAACGCGGGTAACTTCGGTGTATGGCTCTATATCTTTTTAGAAAAGATTTTATTACCGACGGGGTTACACCATTTTATTTATGGACCATTTCAATTTGGCCCAGCCATTATTGATGGAGGGACCTATGCCAACTGGGCAGCAAATATGGGTAATTTTGCTCAATCTACTGCTTCGTTGAAAGAATTATTCCCCGAAGGCGGATTCGCCATGCAGGGTAATTCCAATATATTTGGCCTGCCAGCTGCCGCTTTAGCTATCTATGTAACAGCGCAAAAAGGGAAAAGAAAAGTTGTCGCCGGGTTATTAATACCCGCAACCATAACGGCTGTTTTGGCAGGGATTACCGAACCGCTTGAATTCACGTATATTTTTGTTGCACCATTGCTATTTGCTGTAAAAGCTGTTCTAGATGCTTTTCTGGCTACAACGATGTATATATTTGGCGTCACCGGAAATTTCGGCGGCGGATTACTGGAATTCATGTCCATGAACTGGATACCGTTATTTAACAATCACTGGATGACCTATTTGATTCAAATCGCCATTGGTATCGTCTTTTTCTTTATCTACTTCTTTGTATTCCGTTTTATGATTTTGAAATTCAATATTAAAACACCAGGACGTGTGGACGAAGAAGTCAAACTTTATGTGAAAGAGGACTATAAAGAGAAGAAATCAGCAGAATCCACAGAAAAGAATCTAGCTGGCGAATATGTTGACCTTCTAGGTGGAAAAGAAAATATTGAGCATGTAACAAATTGCGCTACCCGATTAAGGGTGCTAGTCACAGATCCTGAAAAAATAGCTTCTGATGAGCACTTTAGAAGTCTTGGAGCATCAGGTGTCGTTAAAAACGGGAATGCTATTCAAGTAATCATAGGACTATCTGTGCAGAATCTCAAAGAGGATGTAGATAATTATCTCGGAAAAGAAATAGAATAACAATAAATGCTTTTTTAAAATATGAGGAACAAAACATTGCCAAAGAAGAGATTTCTATCTGATATTTCAATGAAACAATTTCTATATTAAAAAGTTTAATCATGTACTGGAGGAATAAGAATGAAGGATAATTTAATCATAACCATTGCCGGCGGCGGGAGTACCTACACCCCAGGTATTATTTCTGCGCTACTAAGTAATAGCAGTAAATTTCCTATTACAGAGATACGGTTATATGATATCGACCAAAAAAGAAATGGAGATATGAAGTTGATTATCAATCAGTTATTGATTGAGAAGGACAGACAAGATATGAAGCTGGTTGTAACAGAAAAACCAGAAGAAGCATTCACAAATGTGGACTTTGTTTTCTCTCAAATCCGTGTCGGCGGTCTTGCTATGCGGGAGCTGGACGAAAAAATCCCGTTAAAATACGATTTGGTAGGCCAGGAAACATGTGGATTGGGCGGTTTTGCATACGGTTTACGCTCAATTAGTGGAATATTGGAGATAGTAGGATATGTACAACAATATGCTCCAGATGCCTGGATCCTTAACTACACGAACCCGGAATCTATCATTTCCGAAGCGATACGGAGAAAATATCCTGATGCCAATATGATAAACGTTTGTGATATGACCATATCTCTGGAAGAGACCATTGCATCTAACTTTGGGTACAACAGGAAAAACTGGATCCCAACTTATTATGGTCTAAATCATTATGGCTGGTATAGCAAAATTTATGATACGTCTTTAAAACGGGATGTTATGCCTGAGATTATTGACAAGCTGCGTCAAGTCAATATGGACGTCGCCGAATTTAATGAAGGAGATCAATACTGGGCGAAGACATATCAATTGATGTCAGCCATGGTAAAGTATTTCCCTGAAGCACTGCCTAATAATTATTTAGAATATTACTGGTTCTCTGATGTCATGGTTGAAAATGATGATAAAAACTTCACTAGAGCCAATATGGTAATGGAGGGCCGTGAAGCAAATACACGCAAAATGGCAGAACAAATCAGAAATGGAGAAACAGAAGATATTCTGCATTTTAATTTTGGTGAACATGGTAACTATATTGTAGATATAGCTGTGGCTATTTTAAATGATGAACCGAAACGCTTTATGGTTATCACACCTAATAAAGGATCGATCCCAAATTTGAGAGAAGATGCGGTTGTAGAAGTTCCTGCATATATCGGTGCAACTGGTGTAGAACAGCTTGCTTTACATCCCATCAATGACTTTCATAAAGGAATGATGGAAGCACAAGTTGCAGCAGAAAAACTGCTTGTAGATGCATTTTTTGAGAATTCCTATGACAAAGCCTTACAAGCATTTACCTTAAATCAAACCGTACCGTCTGCGCGAGCAGCTAAACAAGTCCTTGATGACATGATGGTAGCAAATAAAGATTATTGGCCTGAACTTCAGTAGGTTAACTTATCAAAAATAATATTTAGAAATATATTTAAAGTAAACCAGAAGCAATCGGTAAATATTCTCTCGCCGAAAGCTTTTGATTCTCCTTTAAGAATAAGATAAAATACTAGCCCAGAAATAGATATAACCGTTTCTAACACAGTCTCAAACATTAAGATAAAGTATATAACCACTTTATGTCTAACTCTTTAACTCCAGAAAGGATGAACACAGGGAAACAAATCATAGAAAACGATTGGTTAAAAGTAGAATAGAAAGTAATGGTGCTGAAATACGGGCTGTCGAGTATAAAAAGAATAACTTAAGCTATTATGTGGACAGGAGACAGTGCCTATTGGGGACGTGTTTCACCGGTATTATTCCCGATTGCCGGACGGTTAACAAGCGCCCAATATCAATTAGACGGAAAAACATACGACATGTCTCAGCATAGATTATTAAGAGATGCTGAATTTGAACTCAGCTCACACTCAGCAGAGCATGTTTCATTTGAAGTAGCTTCAGAAGGACGTTTTAAAGATGTTTATCCATATGAATTTAAAGCAACGATCACCTATTCCCTTAATCAGGATTCACTTTCCGTTGATTGGAAAATAGAAAACAAGAATAGAGGGGAATGTATTTTTCAATTGGTGCCCATCCTGCTTTTCGAATCCCACTTTTAGAAAATGAAGGATTAGGTGATTACCAATTGAAATTCCCCCCTGCTCCAGATAAAGAGGTAATGGAATATGGCTTGGAAAATGCGTTGGTTCATGAGAAAGGAGTCAGTAATCTGCTTCCTGATGTAACACTGCAGCCAGAGTTATTTGCAAAGGATGCCATGATATACAGTCATATCGATCGTATCGAGCTTGTCTCAGCGAAATCTGACCATGGCCTAGAGGTTGAAGTTACGAACTTTCTGTTTGTAGGAATCTGGTCTAAATATAATAAAGAAAAAATAGTATTGCGGATGTGCATGATACGACAGGAGACTTTAAAGAGAAGTTTGGTATCAATCGGTTAGGAGCCGGTGGGGTATTTCAGAAGGATTATACGATGACGTTTAAATAATTACTTAAACTGTATCTGTTTTATAAAAATCCCACTAAAAAAGCGTGTGATCTTGTGCAAAACCAAGTTCATACGCTTTTTTAATTTTTATAGTTGGAATAAATATTATCTATGAGAATAGCATTATTTCAATTTAACGAAGCTCACTCAATTCAACTGTCCGATTCTCCTGCCAGGAAAGCTTAGCAGCTTTTGCTAACAGCTCAGCCTGTAAACCATCCTCGAATTTTGCTACGATTGGTTTATCTTCTAAAATAGATTGGGCAAAATCATGGATTTCAGCGATGTATCCTTCATTATAACGCTCGAGGAAGAAATACATCGGTTTATCCTCTGTAACCCCAGCATTTGTGCTTACTTTTACATTGGTTGGCTTCTGATTTTCTACTTGGACCATGCCGTTATTGCCGAATACTTCGATACGCTGGTCATAGCCATATACTGCCTGGCGGCTGTTATCGATCACTCCCAGTGAATCATCTGCAAAGGTAAGGGTGATAATGGCTGTATCTACATCATCATTGCGTGAAAAACGATCATCTATCAGAGAAGACGCTTTTACGGTGATGTTTTTTACATCTTGCCCGGATAAGTAACGAATCATATCGAAATCATGGATTGCCATATCGATAAATAGACCGCTGGAGCGTTTCACATATTCTTCTGGTGGAGCTTCCGGATCACGGGAAGTGATTTTAATAACTTGCGGTGTACCAATGTCACCATTGCGGACAACATCATGTGCTTTTCTGAAATGTGTATCGAAGCGGCGATTAAAACCTACTTGGAATTTTACACCTGTTTCTTTGATCACTTCCAAAGTTTCCTTTGTTTTTTCAATATCAAAGCTGATTGGCTTCTCGCAGAATATATGCTTGTTGTTCTTTGCTGCTTTTGTAATAAAATCAATATGGGTATCCGTGCTTGAGCAGATAAAGACGGCATCGATCTCCGGATCATTGAGAATATCATCCGCATTCTGTGTGATAACAGGAACAGCTTTTAAATAATCGATATCCTTCAAATGATCGGTGTACACATCAGAAATTGCTTTTAGCTGATAATTATCAGATAGCAGAATATTTTTAGCATGCAGCTGTCCGATACGTCCGGCACCGATGATTCCTACAACTAATTTTGTCATTATAATTCCTCCAAGTCTATAACTGTCTATGTGAAGCGCCAGTTGTTCTTATAATGTGGATTTATGCTTTATTGGAAGAACCAAATAAATGCATTTTTTCTCTTACTACCTTTTCGATTGCGTTCATCCCTGTTGTCATGATTTCCGAGATTTTATGTGAATCAGGGTGCTGCTCCAGGTATTCACGTACTGCTTTTGTCCATGCCTGATTACATTCGGTATTTACATTGATTTTGGCATGACCGTATTCAATTGCTTTTACAATTTGGTGGGCAGGAATACCAGATCCTCCGTGCAAAGCCAGTGGAACTTCATTCAGGTTATCAGAAATCTCCTGCATTAAATCAAATGCCAGCTTTGGTTCACCCTGGTAAACGCCGTGAACGGATCCAAGCGCAGCTGCAAGCAGGTCCACTCCGGTTTCTTCTACAAGCCGATAACATTCGTTCGGGTCCGCATATTTAATGCCGGAAGTAATGCCATCCTCTGTACCGCCAACAGAACCGATTTCTGCTTCCACAGAGACATGCTGTTCGTTTGCATAGTAGACGACTTCTTTGGTATTAGCAATATTTTCTTCCAGTGACAGCTTCGAGCCATCATACATTACAGAGCTGTAACCTGCATCAACAGCTTCTTTACAACCTTCTACGGATAATCCATGGTCGAGGTGTAGAACGACAGGTACGGTAATTCCCATTTCTTTCACCATTTTCTTGGTGGTGGCAGCAATCAATTTAAATCCGCCAAGGTAGTCCACGATACGATCAGTGGAGGCTAAAATAACAGGAGATTTTTCTTTTTCTGCTGCGCGCAATGCTGCCTCTGCCCATTGGAACGTATTGATGTTAAATTGGCCGACAGCATAATGGTTTTTCTTTGCTTCAGGCAACAGCTCTTTTAATGATACAAATGTCATTCTTTCACCTCCATAATTTTTATAATTAAAAATGACGTACATTTCATGAAGATGTTCACTCTAAAATACTGCTTTTAAAGTGAACATCCTCGTAAAGGCAGTGATTCTTTAGTTCAATACATTGTTATCAATATACTTGCGGGCCTTTAAGGCATATTCAAGCGGATGAGCAATTTTCGGGTCCTGCTCTGCTTCAATCACGATCCAGCCCTGATAGTTATTTTCCAGCAGCTTGTCATATACTTTTTTAAAGTCGATACTGCCATCGCCAGGTACCGTAAACATTCCGGAAAGAAAGGCAGAGCGGAAGGATAGGCCGTCTTCTTCACTCGTTTTCATGATATTATTCCGAATATCTTTAAAATGCACATGCTTGATTCGGTCCATATGCTTCTCTAATAACGGCATGTATTCTTTATCAGAGGCGTAGATGTGTCCTGTATCATAAAGTAAGTGAACCAAGCCTGGGTCGGTATTTTTCATCAAGCGGTCGACTTCTGCTAACGTCTGTACTCCGGTTCCGAGATGGTGATGATATACAAGCTTAAGACTATAGCTGTCCGCGATTTCGCCAAGTACGTTTAAGCCTTCGGTAAGCTGTTCCCATTCTTCATCTGAAAAAGTGGGCTTATCAGCAAAAATATTTTTAGGTAAGCCTTGAATACTGTAGGTTTGTTCGGAAACAACAGCAACCGCAGCATCCACTTCTTTTAAATAAGCGCAGTGCTTATGGAATGCTTCTGATGTTTTCTCAACGCCATCTTGAATAATAAAGCTGGAGAACCATTGTCCAGCAATTTTTAAGTTGCGGAGCTTTATTTCTTTTTTTAATGTTTTCGCATCAGGGAAGAAACCGCCGACTTCTGTGCCTTCGAAGCCAACAACAACGATATCGCTCAATAGATGCGATAAGGTATTGTCTTTTCCGATTTCCGGCATATCGTCATTTCGCCAGCCGATTGGTGCTATTCCCCAATGGATATCCTGTTTTCCCATCATTCATCACATCCAGCTTCCATTAATATTGTCTTGCATTATCGAGAATTTGTTGTCTTTCTGCGGCAGCTTTTTGTACACTTTCTTTTTCGGAAACTTCTGCTACACCAACATTCCACCAGCTGCCATCGTAGCCGTCTGTCATTGTTTTTGGCAGAACTTTTATTTCAATCAACGTGGATACTGTTTGTTTTTTAGCGTCTTCCACAGCTGCCGTTAAATCTTCCAGGTTATTGACAGAATAGGTTTTTAAGCCGTATCCTTCCCCGATTTTTCGGTAATTAATATTCATGATTTCATTATTTACATTGCGGAATTCTGTTCCTGTGCTTCTATTTCCGTGATCCATTTGTAAGTTATTGATACATCCAAACCCGGAATTATCGAATAACAGCAGGTTGATTTTTTTATCGTATTGAAGAGCTGTTACAATTTCAGAATGAAGCATTAAGAAGCTTCCATCACCAACAACTGCATACGATTCCTGTTCAGGCTTCGCTAATTTAACTCCAAGAGCTCCTGCGATTTCGTACCCCATACAAGAATAGCCGTACTCTAAATGGAACGTATTAGCCACATTGGCATTCCAGATACGCTGCATATCTCCTGGCAGGGATCCTGCTGAAGAGATTACAATAGCGTCACTATCGATAACATTATTGATTTTAATTAAGGCTTCGGTTTGTGTTAATTCTGTTTGAAGCGCATCTGCATAATCATTTAAAATTTCTTGGTTGAAATGATCCGCGATTTCTGGTGTGAAATCATTGCGATTAAATTTCGTTGCAGCTAAGCGATTGCGTTCTTTCTCCCATTCCTGTTTCAATGAGGTTGTTTCTTCTCCATAACTTGATTGATAGTCCCCAATACCTTTATTGATCAATTGTAGTGCTGCTTTGGCATCAGCTACAACTTGAAAACCGTCAAATTTATATGCCTGTCCGCGGTTTACGTTGATATTTAAAAATGTTGTATTGTCAAAATCAAACAACGTTCTGGATGATGTTGTAAAGTCTGTATATCTTGTGCCGATTCCGATAATTAAGTCGGCGTTCATAACTGCTTTGTTCGCAGCGGAAGTACCCAAAATACCGTTTCCGCCGAGGTTATTTGGATGAGTAAACTCAACGGTTGACTTTCCGGCATGTGTTTCTACGATTGGAATATTTGCTTTTTTAGAAAGCTCTACCAATTCCTCTCTTGCCTCTGAATATTTAGCACCGCCGCCGACTAATAGAACCGGACGTTTACTTTGTGTAATGGCCGCAATTGCCCCGTCTAATTCGCGCTGACTCGGTAATTTGCGGTCTATATAGTGAACGCGTTTATTGAAAAAGCTGGCTGGATAATCATATGCCATTGCTTCTACATCCTGAGGTAAGCAAATCGTTGCAGGTCCAGTTGTTGCTGGGTTCGTTAATACTTCAAATGCTCGGATCAATGCACTCATCAGCTGCTCCGGACGATCAATACGGTCCCAATATCTTGAAACAGCTTTGAATGCTTCGTTCGTTGTTAAATCTGTACTGTGTTCATGCTCTAGTTGCTGTAAAACAGGGTCGGGCTGTCTTGTGGCAAATGTATCTGCCGGTAAGAATAGCACCGGGATGTTATTTGCAAAAGCAGTTCCAGCTGCTGTTACCATATTTGCTGATCCCGGTCCTGCAGATGCGGACACAGCAAAAATCTTTTGACGGAGATTTTGTCTGGCAAAAGCTGTTGCTGCATGAGCCATTCCTTGCTCATTTTTTCCTTGATAGCTTTTTAGATGACCAGGATTATTTTCAAGCGCTTCTCCTAAGCCTAAAACATTTCCATGTCCATAAATATGGAAAACACCTTCCACAAAAGGCGTTTCTACGCCGTCTACAGAAATATATTGCTGATTTAAAAACTTTACCAATGCTTGTGCAGTAGTTAAACGGATTTTTTCACCCATTTTATTCAACCTACCTTTCTTTTCATATTTAAGGTTTGAACATTCTTTTAAGAACGCTTGCGAATAAGCTGTTCAATTTCTTCTACAGTCGGCATCGCTTCGGAAGAACTGTGCTTGCTGACAACGATGGAAGCAGATGCACTGCCGAATTTCAACGCTGTTTCATAGTCTTTTTCTGTAACAAGTGCATAAAGGAATGCAGATGCATAGGAATCACCTGCACCAAATGTTTTTAATACTTTTGTTTTGTATGCCTGGCCGCGGTGAACGGTACCGTCTGGCTCATAGGCATAAGAGCCGTCGACACCATGCTTGATGACAACAAGCTCGATATTATGCTGGAATAAGTGCTGGACTGTTTTTTCGTTGTCGCCTTCTGAATCCAGGTTTTCCATCACATCGTATTCGTCACGCGTACCGATAACAACATCAGAAAGCTCTGCAACAAGAGAGTAATATACTGCTGTTTCTTCAGCTGATTTCCATGTGTATGGACGGTAGTCTAATTCAAATATGACTTTGACATCGTTCTTTTTAGCATATTGAATTGCCTGCAATACAGCTTCACGAGAAGGACTTTGTGCAAGCGCAGTACCAGAAACAAGAAGCATTTTTGCCTTTTTGATATAATCTTCACTTACTTCTGTAGAATCTAAATAAAGATCCGCTACTTCATCACGATACATTAAAATGCTGCATTCTTCCGGGCTTAAAATTTCTGTGAACGTGAGTCCGGATTTATGCCCTTCTGTGTCATAAACTATATTAGAGGTGTCAATTCCTTTTTCCTCCATATACTGTTTGATAAAGTTTCCGTGTTGATCTTTTGAGATTTTGCCGATAAATCCAGCTTTCAGTCCTAATTTTGAACTGCCAATAGCGATATTTGCCGGAGAACCGCCAACGTATTTTGTGAAAGTCATTGTTTCTTCCATCGGACGGTTGTATTCGTTTGCATTCAAGTCAATCGCAGCGCGGCCGATCGCAATAATATCGTATTCTCTATCTTGATTAAATGTAAGTGCCATGCGTTTCGCTCCTTTTTTCATTACATATACTGTTTATTTTTATAGGAGAATCGCCCTCGCCTCTTTCTATAAGAATAGAGGAGAGGGGGGCGAATCAAAAAACTGTTAGTCTCTATCAATAATCCATTCATGATCTTTTTCATTATGGAATTTCCAGATGCGTTCCGGTCCAGCCATGACATTTAAATAGTAAGAGGCATAGCCGTCTGGTACACCTACTGGATGATAGCCTTTAGGAACAAGAACAACATTTGCGTTTTCCACAGCCATGGTCTCATCTAAAGAGCGATCCTCTGTATAGACACGCTGGAAAACAAACCCTTGTGGAGGGTCCATTTCATGATAATAGCTTTCTTCTAAGAAGGACTCATTTGGAAGATTGTCCTGGTCATGCTTATGCGGTGGATAGCTGGACCAGTTAGCTGTTTCTGTAAATACTTCTACAACAAGCAAGCTGTTTGCAGAAGGGTCAGAGTCCGGTAGAATATTGTGTACTTGCCGTTTGTTATTGTACTTTCCGCGATGTTCTACGCCGTTATCCGCTGCTTTGATTAACTTGGTCGGCAGCTCTTTATCGGATGGAGCAAAGCATAATGCCACACGAGCTTTTGTATTTGCTGTAATGGTAATTTTTTTATTATGGGAAACATAAACACTGTCTGTCGGTTTACGTTCAAATACACTTTCCCGGGTACCAATATCAGAGAAGCTTTGATAGCCATCTGTTACGGTAATCTTTCCTGTTAATGCGACAACACAAAGCTCTAAGTTTGTCAGCATTTCGTTATAGCTGGAATTTGGTTCCAAATCCACCACTTTAAAACCGACATAATGAAGATTGGAATTTTTCTCTGTTACTTCATGAACAAGCGTTACCCCGTCTGCCAGTTTATTATTTTCGGGTTTTCTTAGTAAATGACTCATAACGGACTCCTTTCAATATGGGATGAGACGGTTCAGTGGGTTAAAAGGTCTCCTCCCCAATTTATTATTGTAAAGTTGGTATTCCCTGATTATGAAAAATCAGGTTCAAGATAACGAGCTGTTACTACTTTCTTACGAGTATAGAAGTCTACACTGTCTTTTCCGTTTGCATGCAATGTGCCATAGAAAGAAGACTTCCATCCAGAGAATGGGAAGAATGCCATTGGCGCCGGCACACCTAAGTTAATTCCTAACATACCTGCATCGATGTTCTCACGGAAGTAGCGTACGGACAATGCGCTTGTAGTAAAGAGGCAAGCACCGTTAGCGAATTCAGATTGGTTAGCAAATTCAACAGCCTCTTTTAAGTTTTTTACACGTACAATAGATAATACTGGAGCAAAAATTTCATCTTTCCAAATGGACATATCTTGAGTTACACCATCAAATATAGTTGGTCCAACAAAGTAACCGTCTTCTAATTGTTCATTGCGACCATCACGAACTAATGTAGCCCCTTCTTCAATACCTTTTTCGATGTAGCCCAATGTACGTTGTTTTGCTTCGTCGCGGATAACTGGTCCTAAGAAGACACCCTCATCCAGGCCATTACCCATTTTGATGTTGTCAGATGCTTCTTTTAATTTTGCGATAAATTCATCTGCAACGGAATCTTCTACAGTTACAACCGCACAAGCCATGCAGCGTTCTCCAGCTGAACCGAATGCTGCGCTGATTACTTCTTTTGTAGCTAAGTCTAAGTCAGCATCTGCCAATACAGTAGAGTGGTTTTTCGCACCAGTTAATGCTTGAACGCGTTTTAAGTTCTCACTTCCGCGTTTGTACACATATTCTCCAACAGGCTTAGAGCCTACAAAGGATACTGCTTTTACAGTAGGGTGGTCTAAAATGCTGTTCACCACATCATGTGCACCGTTAACAATGCTGAATACACCTTTAGGAAGACCAGCTTCATCTAGTAATTCCGCAAGTCTAGCTGCAAGAATAGGTGTTTTTTCAGATGGTTTTAAGATAAAGGAGTTACCTAGAGCGATTGCCATTGGGAACATCCAGCATGGAACCATCATTGGGAAGTTAAATGGAGCAATTCCGCCGACAACCCCTACAGGGTAACGATAGTTTGTAGCTTCTACATCGGTTGCGATCGTTGCAAGAGAATCACCCATCATTAATGTCGGTGCACCAGCAGCGAATTCTACGTTTTCAATTCCGCGTCCAACTTCGCCTAATGCTTCGCCAACGCTTTTTCCGTTTTCCTGTGTGATTAATTTTGCTAATTCTTCTTTATGTTCTTCCAATAGATTTTGATATTTAAATAGAATGCGGGCGCGCTTTGCTACGGATACTCTTTTCCATTTTTCTTGAGCGGCCTGAGCTGCCTGTACAGCATCTTCAAAATCTTCGGAGGTAGAGATTGGCACTTGTGCTAAAACTTCTTTTGTTGCTGGATTATAAACATCTTCATACTTATCTGTTTTACTTTCGACCCATTCACCATTGATAAAGTTCTTTAGTTTTTTAGACATTAGGATATGTCCTCCTTTAATGTAGTAGATTTATATTTTATACTCTGAAAAAAATAGAAAAAATAGATAACTCATAAAAAATGCTAGAGGTCACCGGTTAAAAACTGTGCTTTTCCAAATCGAAAACTCCATTCCCCGGCACCATTCGTGACAAAGGTAATCATGACATCCTTTGACTCAATCTGACATTGCTGCTCTAACCTTTCTGTTAAAAGGCGATAGAAATCTTTTTTCATCTTATTCGTCCGTTGGGTGATGATGGCGGTGAATAGAATAACATCATCGCTTCTTTCAAAGCCGAGCCCAGTATCCTTCATAATCATTTCATAGGGTTCATGCTGTGTCACGACTTGATAACGGTCGCCTTCAGGAACTTGAAATGCTTCCAAAACAACCTGATGGGCTACATCCAAAATTTGTTTAATTTCTTCAAGATCTCTACCCCTGATTAAATCAACTTTTATTAAGGGTATCTCTACACTCCTTCGTTTTGATTTGCAATAACAAGCTCGACACTATAATTCTTACAATAGTCGATATACGATTGACCAGGCTGCTGATCTGTAATCAGATAATCCAGCTGGTTCAGATTGCAATAAGTAGTTAAAGCGACTTTATCGAATTTTTGATGATCAACTAACAAAAACTTCTGCTCGATTTGTTCCGCTATATAAGATTTCAATTCGCTTTCCATAGGAATAGAGTTTGTTACACCATTTTTGATAGAAATCGCGGTAGCAGCTAAAAACGCTTTGTTGATATTATAATTCTTTAGAATTTTTTGCGCCTGTATCGTTGTAAATGACTGTGTTCTTCGAGTAAGTGCGCCTCCCAGACTATAAACGGTAAGGTTTTCATAAGGCATTGTTCTTAGGATGAAATCAATATTGTTGGTTACAATTGTAATTTGTTTGTCCTGTATATATTCAATGAGCTCTAATACGGTTGTTCCCGTATCTATAAAAATAATGTCACCATCTTGAATATAATTAGCAGCCTGTTCCGCAATACGTTGTTTACTTGATTTATTCTTTGTCTGCCGGTAAGTGAAGGAGGTTAAAGGATTGGTGACTTTGTTTGGCTGTTTTTCTTCAGCAGGCTGATTAATAGCTGCTCCGCCATGAACTTTAACAATGTCACCAGTCTTACATAACTCTTGGACATCGTTACGGATAGTATTTTTAGAAACTGCAAATTTAGCGGCGAGTTCATCATAAGAAGCTCTTTGTTTGAGCGTAATATATTCTTGTAATGCAGCGATACGCTTCGATTTGATGTTGATCACCTCTTTTCTTACATCGAGTATAACACAAGAGATCCAAGAAGTTAACAACAAATAACCAAGAGTTTATAATTTATTTGAGTATTTTGTTGTTTTGTTGGTGTGACAGTATTTTTTGGATGCGTTTTCTTTTGGGGATATAGAATTGATAGGTGTTGGAAGAATGGGGCATGCTGTAACGATTGTTACTGCATTGCACTGGATGTCTAACTTAGGTATATCTACCAGCTTTCCGCCAATCCATGATGTATTAGGAGGAATGACTTTTGCGATTTATGGGGCGCTCAGCGTGGTTGCTATATTCTTTATCTGGAAGTTTGTACCGGAGACCAAAGGAAAGATATTTGAAGAGTTGGAAAACATTTTGGTTTAGGAAAGTCGGATAAAAAAGAAGCGTTATAGTATTATAGAAATAATCAAAATATAAAAGAAAACAAACAAGCTCAATAAAGAGGGATGTTTGCTTTCTTTGTTTTATCTAGCCAATACAAGTGGAGAAAAGACAACATAAGATGCTACTACAATGAGTAAGATTAAAATACCAACCCATCTAACATGTTTCCAAGGCGTGATGTCTACTTTGTTTTGGTATTTGTCGAATTGAAATCCTTCTTGAGACGGATTCTTTACGCTATAGAAATATAGAATAGCTAAATCTAACAAGAAGAGGACGCTCCAAACATATAGATAATGGATATCTGGAATAACTACTTTAGACAATGCGTACACAACAATATGGAAAATCAATGTAACTTTTGCACCTGTAGCTGATGTCTTTTTAGAGTAAAAACCAACTAGAATAATAGCTAATAGCGGCATACTATAGAGACCATTAAATTCTTGAATTACTGCATATAACCCTTGTGGAAATAGAGAAATCAATGGTGCAATCAAAACAACGATAACGCCAATAACAATAGTCAAAACTCTTCCCACTTTCGCAATTTGACGGTTTGTAGCTTGTTTATTAATGACCGGTTTATAGAAGTCTAAGCTGAATAAAGTAACAGTGGCACTTAGTGCCCCAACAAAAGAGCTGATAATTGCTCCAAATATTACTGCTCCAAATAGGCCGGTAGCCCAATCAGGCAGCACCTCTGCTAGTAATGAAGGGTAAGCAAGATCCATTTGTATGCCTTCACCAAACATATTGTAGGCAATAACCCCGGGAATTACTAAGAAAAACATACCAGATATTTTAAAAAATCCAACAAACATGGCACCTTTTTGTGCTTCTTTTAAGTTTTTTGCGGCCAGGGCTTTTTGAACAATCATTTGGTTTGTACACCAAAAATATAAGTTATTAAAGAGCATTCCTAAGAATAATGTCGGCCAAGGTACAATGGGCGAGTCCAATGCTCCCCAAGCATTCAGTTTTTCAGGCGAATTGGTTAAAAATCGGTCTAAACCAGTAAAGAAGCTGTTCTCGCCTAACGCGATAAACCCTAAAATAGTAATCGTCATCCCGCCAAGAAATAGACCAATACCATATAATGAATCACTATGCGCAATCAGAGAAAGTCCCCCGACGAATAAATAAGTAACACCAACTAAACCAATAACTGTCGAGATAATAATAACAGCTGTTATTCTGCTGACGCCCAAGTGTTGCTCAATTCCGAATAGATCATTGAAAATCAACGCTCCAGAATATAAAACAACAGGCATAAAGCTGATAACATAGGTGAATATAAAGAGAACAGATACAATCCTTTTTGTAAATGTATCATAGCGGATTTCAATAAAATCAGAAATGGTATTTACACCATATTTAAAATATTTCGGTAAGAACACCCATGCTAGCATAACAATAGCAACGGAAGCAGTTACTTCCCAAGCCATTACTTCCATACCGGCTACATAGGCCTGACCGTTTTGCCCTACTAATTGCTCTGTTGATAGGTTGGTCATAATAATCGTCATACCAACAGTTGTTCCGACAAGAGAACGCCCGCCTAAAAAGTAACCCTCTGAATCTTTGTTATCAATACTTCTTGTCCGATAAAAAGCATAGAGATAGATCAATAGCAGTACAACAACAAAACTGATAATACTAAATAAATTCAATGTGCTCTCCCCCTAAACGATGTACCCTATTCCTTAATATTGAATATCTACTAATTTATTTTCATCAAATGATTCTTGGCATGCTAGTGCTACCTCTGTTCCTCTTAAACCATCAATAGCAGTTATTTCAGGCTGTTGATTTTCTCGAATGCAGCGGACAAAGTTCTTCAATTCATTTACATAAGCTTCCGCAAACCGTTCAGGAAAATGCTGAGAGGACGGGCGGACTACGCCATGCTCATTAAATACGGCTACTTTGTTTTTTTCAGGAGATGCAGCAATTCGCAGCATGCCTTTGGTTCCAATAATTTCTGTTTCTACATGGTAACCATGTGAAGCTGTACGTCCAGCAACCAGCAAAGCGGTTACATCATTGTCCAATTTCATAGTAACTGTTCCTAATTCCAATTCATTTAGCTCGTTCAATTCCGGTGCAGCTTTATTCGTTCCTGTTGCCCAAACGGTTGAAATCTCAGATTTTGTCAGCCATCTGATCACATCAATATCATGAACACTCATATCAAGGAATAATCCGCCGCTTGGACTCTTCTTAGCAAAGTTGACAAAGCTGTCTAACCCTTGAATCGGATCAATACTATAGGAGCGAATCAACGAGATATCTCCAATTTGTCCGCTATCTATCATTTCTTTCGCATATAAATAATCATCATCAAATCTTCTCATGAATCCTAAATGAAAAATGCGGTCACTTTGCTCAATTTCATCTATCGTTTGTTTGATATCTTCTACTTCTAAACCAATTGGCTTTTCACAAAAAATATGCAAATTCTTTTTTAATGCTAGTCGAATATGCTCTGTATGGAATCCGGAAGGTGTAACGATACAAACAGCATCTAAATCCGTTTGTTCCAGCATTTCCACATAATTTGTGTAAACATTTGGGACTTTATATTTTTCTTTTACCTGTTCATTTATTTCCTCGTCTAAATTAGAAACCGCTGTCAACTCGACTCCTTTTAGATTGTAGATATTTTCTGCATGAATCAAGCCGAGTCTTCCTAATCCTGCAACACCAATTTTAAGCGTTTTCATTAGATGTTCTCCTTTATTAAACTTATAGATATGTTCACTAGCGTTGCATTAAAACTATTTCTGAAAGTCAACCATCTTGATTAGCTACCCGACTTAATTAGACGAATATTCTGTCATATATTCCTTCTATAAAATTAAAAAAGAACAACGAGGGTTTAAAGGTAGC
>NZ_JBFNXI010000042.1:0-30065 GCF_040812445.1 Lentibacillus sp. L22
GAGGATACCCTACCTCTTTTTTTCGTCTCAAATATTTTACACAAACTATTTTACGTCATCTAAGTTTGTGAGCGTTATTTAATCATCACCCTTTTCTAATAGAAGAACATCTACACTAGGCTGGGGTTCCTCTTCACCCTCTCGTGTAGGTGTTTTTTAAATAGGCGTGTGATTTTCGCATTTAATAAAAAACCCGGTAATGGTTACTCGATTGAAGAAATATCATATTGCGTGTAGGATGGTGTTTAGATCGTGAGGGTTTAAGCGTGAAAGGAAAGATGATGATATGGCATCGATCAATCTATTGCATTCACATAGGCTTTTAATTGTTGCGATTACCTTATCCGCATCTTTTTTGTCTGTTCTGACGCAGTTTTTGCTTATTACAGCTTTTCCAAAAATCATGAAGGAGTTTGCCGTTAACTCAACAGAAGTGCAATGGCTGACAACCAGCTTTATGTTAACCGTTGCTATTCTCATTCCGATAACGGCTTATTTTATCGATAAATTTCAAACAAGGACATTAATGATGAGCGCGATGTCTTTGTTTTTAATAGGAACAGTAGTTGGGTTATTTGCACCTTCGTTTCCCGTTTTGATTGCGGGGCGTATTATTCAAGGAATGGGGTCCGGGGTTATGATCCCGTTGATGCAAACGGTATTGTTTCTGCTTTACCCAAAGGAAAAAAGAGGATTTGCGATGGGATTGGCCGGAATGGTCATTAACGTTGCGCCTGCAGTTGGCCCTCCTATATCAGGCATTTTAATTAAGTATTTCGAATGGCGTGCGTTGTTTTATTTAACCTTACCGATTGCGGCGTGCATTCTGATATTGATTTTCTTGTTTATGCGCAACGTTACTGAGCAACGAAAAACAGAAATTGATAGCTTATCCATTATATTCTCAACGGTTGGTTTTGGTGGCATGCTTTATGGCTTCAATAAGCTGCAGGAGGGTGGATGGAATGACCCGGCAACTATTGGTAGCATGCTTGCAGGCGCTTTAGCATTGGGTTTATTTGCAGTTCGACAATTGCGGCTGCAGATGCCGATTTTAGAACTCCGTGTGTTAAAGGTTCCTGTTTTTACACTGGTTACGTTTATTTCGATCCTTTCGTTCAGTTTGCTGGTATCAACTGAGACGATGCTGCCGATGTATGTGCAGAACGCGCAAGGATTTTCGGCGTATCACGGTGGTTTGATTGTGATGCCGGGTGCCTTGACACTCGCCGTCATGTCTCTTTTCGCGGGTAGATTGTTCGATAAATACGGCGGCAAAATCATTGCGATTATTGGCTTTGTGTTGCTCTGTTTAAGTTCACTTGGTTTTCATTTTATGCTGGATATCGATACGCCGTTCATGATGACGATGGTTTTATTCATGGTTTCCATGGCTGGTGTGGCATTGATTAATATGCCAATCATGACGTCTGGTATCAATGCTTTGCCTGATACGTTGATTCCACATGGGACGGCAGTAATCAATACGGCGCGTCAATTTGGTGGGTCGCTTGGATTAACGTTCATTATCTCCTTTATCAGCAAAGTGAATGCCGGAACAGAAACGATCCAACCGATTAAATATCTGACAGGAGTGAAAACGGCCTTTTTCGTTGCATTTTTGTTTGCCATTACGGGACTTGTGCTCTCCTTGTTTTTACAAAGAAAAAGGCAGCATTCGGAAGGTGGTTCATGACATAGCAAACAAGGTATATTGTGGGCGGTTGGCCGGGTAGTAAAACATATGATGAATGAAGGGTTGGATGCCTTAAAGGGAGGATTTATTGGGAATGGATTCGCTCTCAATAATGGTAAGAAAGGAAATTGTACAAATCACTTGAAAAAAATGAAAAATAATGTAATGATAAGTGTATAAAAATCTCCACTTGCATGGACAAGATATGATGGCTTTCACCATGGCTAAAGGTAACACGGTTTTTCGTTTAGAAACAAAAATTGGAACCGTTATCATCCCGATATGAAGGTTTTCCATAACATGGCACGTTATTGTCAGGTAAAATCATCCTGTATAAAAATAAATTTACGAAAATTGGCTATTTATAAGAAGCTGATCAATGGATAGAAACCATACCTATATATAAATCTAAGTTCCCAAAATAGGATGGCTTAAAAGGAGTGATAAGGTGTCACAGCCTATTTTAGAAATTAGCGGATTAAAGACTTCCTTTTTTACAGACGATGGCGAAGTTCCCGCGGTCGCTGATGTAAATTTTTCTATTAAACCAGGAGAAATTCTGGGCGTGGTTGGCGAATCGGGTTGTGGAAAGAGTGTTACTTCGTTGTCTGTCATGGGTCTTGTGCCTCCACCGGGAAAAATCATAGCGGGGGACATTCGCTTTAAGAACGAGGAACTAACCAAGGCTACGGAACGGCGGATGCGGCAGATTCGCGGCAATGAAATCGCAATGATATTTCAAGAGCCGATGACATCGTTGAACCCGGTGTTTACAATTGGTTCGCAGCTGATCGAAGGCATCCAGCTGCATAAACAACTTTCCAAGAAGGAAGCAGCAAGTCGGGCGGTGCAAATGTTGGAGAAAGTTGGCATGCCAAGAGCAAAACAGCTTATGAAGGAATATCCGCATCAACTTTCAGGGGGGATGCGTCAGCGTGTCATGATTGCCATGGCCATGGCATGTGAACCGGAGTTACTGATTGCAGATGAACCAACGACGGCACTGGATGTCACCATTCAAGCACAAATCCTCGATTTAATGAAGCGATTGAATGAGGATTCAAACACATCCATTCTATTAATCACACACGATCTTGGCGTTGTTGCCGATGTGTGTGACCGCATCGTTGTCATGTATGCAGGTAAAGTAGTGGAAGAAGGTAATGTGCGTACTATTTTTAAAAACCCGCAACATCCCTATACAGAGGGGCTGATTCAGTCGGTGCCCAATATGTATGTCAAAAAGGAACGGCTTTATTCGATTCCAGGAAATGTGCCAAAACCAGGGTCGGTACAACATGGATGTCTCTTCGCCCCGAGATGTCGATACGCATTTGACCGCTGCACGGATGAGAATCCAGAGTTGCTGGAAACAGAAGATGGTCATCAGGTGCGTTGTTTTCTTCATGAGAAACATAAGCAGGAGGTCACAACATGAGCGAGACATTATTGGAAGTACATAATCTGAAAAAATATTTTCCGATCACGGGTGGTGTGTTTGGACGAAAAATTGGAGAAGTCAAGGCGGTTGACGGGGTTTCTTTTTCCCTGAAGAAAGGTGAAACACTTGGTTTGGTCGGGGAATCGGGTTGCGGCAAATCAACGACAGGACGGATGTTGCTGCGCTTGATTGAGCCTAGTGAGGGATCTGTGAAATTTGAAGATCGAACATTAACAGATGTTTCCAAAGGGGAAATGCGCAAGTTTCGCCGGGATATGCAAATGGTGTTTCAGGATCCGTATGCATCGCTTAATCCACGCCATACGGTTGGAAAAATTATCGAGGAGCCGTTGAAAGTACATGGGATGGGCGATGCAAAGGAACGAAAGAAAAAGGTGCGTGAACTATTGGAGACGGTTGGTTTAAGCAGTTATCACGAAAAACGCTATCCCCATCAGTTTAGTGGGGGACAGCGGCAACGGGTGGGAATTGCCAGGGCTTTGGCGGTGCAGCCAAAATTGATTGTCGCTGATGAACCTGTGTCTGCACTTGATGTTTCCATTCAGTCACAAGTATTGAATTTGTTGAAAGATTTGCAGGAAGATTTTGACTTGACATATGTGTTTATTGCCCATGACCTCAGTGTTGTCCGGCAAATCAGCGATCGTGTCGGGGTGATGTATCTTGGGCGTCTCGTGGAATTAGCGGATAGCACCGAACTGTATGAAAATCCGAAACATCCGTATACACAGGCCTTGTTGTCAGCTGTGCCGATCCCCGATCCTGATTACGAATCAAACAGAACCATTCTGGAGGGGGATGTCCCGAACCCGGCTAATCCGCCTGCAGGTTGTGCCTTTCATACAAGATGCCCGCTGGCGATGGATATTTGCAAATCGGTTCGCCCTGTATTCGGGGAGAACGAAACCAATCACTATGTTGCTTGCCATCTCTATACAGGGGAAGGAAAAGAAAGTCCCGTTTTAGCGGATAGCAAGTGAATATAGATAAAACAAAATGATGGAGGGGGAAACATGAAAAAGTCGTTATTATTTTTTATTGGAGCCATTGTTATGGTGTCTATTGCCCTTGTCGGTTGTTCTTCGGATTCCGATAGCAGTGGAAGTTCCGGAAATTCCGGCGGGGATAGTACACAAGATACGTTGATCTACGGACGTGGTGCCGATGCTACACGGCTTGATCCGGCAAGGGTAACGGACGGTGAGTCGCTGAAGGTAACGCAACAGGTCATGGAGACGCTGGTTAATTTTAAACCGGGTACGACCGATCTGGAACCGGGACTCGCGACTGACTGGGAACAAAAAGATGATGGCAAGACATACGTTTTTCAATTACGTGAAGACGTGAAATTTCAAGACGGAACTGATTTTAATGCCGATGCGGTCGTTTACAACTTTGAACGCTGGCAAAACGGAAGCAGCGAGGATAACTTTGCCTACTATCCTTCCATGTTTGGCGGTTTTGGCGACGATAGTGTGATCAAGGATGTGGAAGCGGTGGATGATCATACGGTGGAAATACACTTAAAAACGCCTTTTGCTCCGTTTTTGAAAAACCTGGCGATGACACCATTTGCGATTGGTAGTCCTGATGCTTTGGAAAACGGCAATTTTGAGAAAGAACCGGTTGGAACCGGACCGTTTGCATTTGATAGTTGGGAGAAAAACAGCAAGATTGTACTGAAGAAAAACGAGGATTACTGGAACGAGGGAAAACCGAAGCTCAATCAAGTTATTTTCCAGGTGATTCCGGATAATGCTTCTCGGTTAAACGCACTGAAAAATGGCGAAATCGATCTAATGGATGGCGTCAACCCATCTGATGTAGCGTCCATTGAAAAGAATGATGCACTCACGATTTGGAACCGCCCACCTTTAAATCTGGGCTATCTCGGCTTTAATGTAGAAGAGGAGCCGTTTGATGATAAAGCCGTACGTGAAGCGTTGAGTTATGCTGTTGATAAAGATGCGTTGGTGGATGCTTTCTACGCTGGTAATGGGGAGTCCGCAAAAAATCCAATGCCACCAACGATTGATGGGTTTAATGATGACATTGAACCTTACGAATTTGACCCGGACAAAGCAAAAGAGAAATTGGCAGATGCCGGTTATCCAGATGGATTTGAAATGGAATTATGGACCATGACCAACCCGAGGCCATATCTGCCGCAGCCAGAAAAGATTGCCGAAGCGATTCAATCCTCCTTTGGTAAAGCGGGTGTCGATGTAAAAATCAAAACAATGGAATGGTCCACTTATATTGAAAAACTGACCGACGGCGAAAGTCCAGCTTTCCTGATGGGTTGGACCGGAGATAATGGAGATGCTGACAACTTCCTTTATTCGTTGCTTGATGAAGATAGTATTGGAAGCAACAACATGTCACGCTATGCCAACAAGGACGTGCATAAGTTATTGAAGGACGCGCAGACAGAACCGGATGATGATAAACGGATGGATCTTTACAAGGAGGCACAAGAGATTATACACGAAGAGGCTCCATGGATTCCATTGGTCTATGCGGAGGAACCTTTGGCCGGGAATGCGGATATGCAAGATTATCAGCCAAACCCGACCGGAAGTGAACCGTTCGATGAAGTCAGCTTTAAATAAGAAAAAAGCTGGAGGTGCTCGTTTAGCGGGGGAATGTGAAGTTTGTTACTATTCCCGGGAGCCGGTGATGACTGTCGTTGACGTAAGCTGAACAAGTTGAATTTTTACATCATTAAAGTTAGCTGGGGGGAACTGCTCCCCCTGGTTTTTCAAAAGAAAGGGGTGGGTTCATCATGATGTCTTATACGATTCGCCGGTTTTTGATGCTCATTCCAGTTTTGTTTGGGATGTCCATTATTGTCTTTTCGATTGTTCGAGCAATTCCTGGCGACCCAGCCCAAACTATTCTGGGCACGAAAGCATCTCCTGAAGCCATTGCCAACTTGCGAGAGAGTTTAGGACTGGATAATCCTTTTTTTGTTCAGTATGGTACGTACATAAAAGACTTGTTGACAGGCGATCTTGGCACTTCCATTCGCACAGGAACGCCAATCAATGAGGAAATTTGGACGGCGTTGGCCGCTACTGCAGAACTGACGATTGTCGCGATGATTATTGCAATTGTCATCGGCTTGAATGCAGGCGTCATCAGTGCCTGGTTTCGCAACTCCTGGTTCGATTACGTCATCATGGTGTTAGCGTTAGTAGGGATATCGATGCCGATTTTCTGGCTAGGGTTAATGTTACAGTATCAATTTGCTGTCGATTTGGGATGGCTTCCAACTAACGGCCGGGAAGATATTCGAAATCCGATTGATGCAATTACGAACTTTTTCCTGATTGATACGTTAATACACGGCAATTTCAGTCAATTCATGGCCGCTGTCAAGCATCTTTTATTACCTGCGATTGCACTCGGTACGATTCCAATGGCGATGATTGCAAGGATGACGCGGTCAAGCATGCTTGGTGTCATGGGCTCCGATTATATACGTACTGCACGTGCGAAAGGTCAAAAAATGTTCTGGGTCGTTTACAAGCATGCCTTTAAGAACGCATTCATTCCTGTTTTAACTGTTATTGGGATTCAATCCGGATTGCTTTTGGGCGGTGCCATTCTAACAGAGACCATTTTCGGATGGCCCGGGATTGGCCGTTATATCTATGATGCCATTCAATCCAGGGATTATCCGGTTGTCCAGTCCGGTATTTTAGTTATCGCAACGATCTTTGTTTTAATCAACTTGATTGTGGATCTCTTATATGCCGTATTTGATCCAAGAATTAAATATCGTTAGAGGAGGGAAAAGATGGGACAGATGCAAACAGAACCGGGGAATGCTCCAGTTCAGACAAAGGAAACGGACAAGATTTCCTCTCCTATCAACGACATTTGGCGTGTCTTTCGCAAAAATAAATTGGCCCTTGTTGGTGCTGGTATCCTGGCTTTCTTTATATTACTGGCTTTGTTTGCTGGAATGCTTGCACCAGAGGGAATCGATGACCAGAAAGTAAACCAGCCTGAAGAATTGTTGCATTCACCATCCGGAGCGTACTGGCTGGGAACAGATGAGTTTGGACGTGACATTTTGAGTCGAGTGATGTACGGCGCACGACTGTCCCTATGGGTTGGTTTTTCTTCTGTTGTCGGGTCGGTGATTGTCGGCGTGATTTTAGGAATTCTTGCAGGGTATTACGGGCGCTGGCTGGATATTCTTATTTCACGGATTTTTGATATTATGCTCGCTTTCCCAAGTATTTTATTGGCTATTGCCATTGTTGCGATGTTAGGGCCGTCGCTGCAAAACGCTTTGATCGCCATTGCCCTCGTCAACGTCCCGATTTTTGGAAGGTTGATCCGCTCCACCGTCCTTAGCCTAAAAGAGGAAGAATATGTCGAAGCGGCCCGATCGATCGGGATGCGGGATTCCCGTATTTTGTTTCATCATATTTTGCCAAACAGTCTCGCTCCGATAATCGTACAGGGAACTTTGAGTATTGCAACGGCGATTTTGGATGCAGCAGCACTCGGATTTCTTGGACTTGGGGCACAGCCACCAGATCCGGAATGGGGAAGAATGCTTGCTGATTCCAGAAATCTGATTCAAGAGGCTCCGTGGACGGTTATCTTTCCAGGGATTTGTATCATGTTGACTGTTCTTGGGTTTAATTTAGTGGGCGATGGACTGCGTGATGCGCTGGATCCGAAAATGAAGACGTGATATGGTGCTTGTCACTTTCCGAATGATGTCGTATGTTGTTGAATAAAAATGGGTTTTTGCGTAGGTCAAAAAAAGCTTGAATGAAGGTTTAAGTTATATTTCTCCTTAGATGTTCATCGGTTATGTAGGATGGCTGGGAGCTGAATGAAGCGGCAAAGCGACACAGAAACTGAACTCCTGTGTCGCTTTCTCATGCTTCATCTTTAGGCCACAAATCATTGTTAAATCGTTCTTTACTGTAACCAGCTAAGGTCCAAATTAGTAACGCATTCTTTCTTTTGCCGCCTGTCTGTTTAATTAATAAATTGGTATTGGGTTTATTAACTGCGTTGGTTAAAGGCGTACTGCCAATTCCTGGATTTTTCCACATGTTGTCGAATACAGAATAGGCCGGCCTTTTAAAAAGAGTAAGGCACTATAAAAAAACTGTGATATATACAACAAAATTGTTCTTAATATAGGACGCACAGACGTGGGTTACTGGAATATCGTTTTAAAATGGGCCTTGGAACATGAGCTTATTTCCCTCTTATGTTAATGTCATGCTTGGATGATACTCTCAATTTTGAAAACCCTAATCAACGTTTGAACCATTTATCCATCAAGAAATGAAACGTCGCATTATGAAAAATAATCGTGTACCAAAGTATAGTATTACAAGCGAAAGATATCATGCTTACTTCTTTTTCGACAAATGCCTGTAATGGAAGTTCGCAAATCAAAAACGTGATTCCCAGTGCAATTGCTAAAACCTCGATATAATAACGAAATTTAAAGAAATCCATCCCAAATACCCCTTTCTTTTCTGGAAGTAGGTTGAGGACATGACTTGCGTTGATTCTCTGTATTATCTAAAAATGATTTAAAAAATAGAGGGTAGACTACGATAAAGGTAGTCACGGAAGGATAAACACCCTTTTTAATTAATTTAACACAATCTTTCCTACTTTTGAATTGTTTGCTCACAAGATCATTTTTTAGCTGATATTATCACAAATATTCAAACATGGATGAAATATCGACAAAAAGTGTTGCTGGGCCTCACTGAATAACATAGAGCCAGCGTAATCGGCTGAGAAGGGCTGTAACGAGCTTTGCCCTTTAGCTTGTTCTGCTTTAACATACTAACTATCGGTCAACAAAGTTTGGCATGAAATTTAGTATATAGAAGGTTATGTAAATCTTTTATTATTGAAAGGGTGTTCACAGGAATCATGACGTCATTATTAAAGAAAAGGATAGCCCTCATAAGCATAGGTATTTTATTAATGCTAGTGGGTTGTCAAGGAGGATCTGCCGATAAAAATTCAAAAGAAGGAAATAATGAGGCAACTAATATTAAAGAAATTGTTGGAATTGAGCCCGGATCAGGAACGATGAATATCGCAAAAGAAACAATTGAATCGTACAACTTGGATGTGGAATTAACTCCGAGCTCGGAACCGGCAATGGTAAAGGAATTGCAACATGCGATTGAAAAAGAAGAACCGATCGTTGTTACACTCTGGCAACCACATTGGATGTTTAGCGAATATGATTTAAAATTTCTGGAGGACCCAAAAGGAACACTGGGTGAATCTGAAAGCATACATACAATGGTTCGACAAGGTCTTAAGGATGAACATCCATCAGCCTATCAGTTTTTAGACAACTTCTATTGGGAAGTGGAAGACATGAATGAAGTGATGGCGAAATTCGGACAAGACGATGATGTTGAACCGCAAGAAGCAGCTAAAGAATGGATCGAAAACAACCGAGATAAAGTGGAGTCCTGGACAGAAGGCATTGACTCCATTAATAACGAGGCAATCGAACTAGCCTATACGAATTACGATACAGAACTTTCATCGACGAATGTAGTTGCTCTTGTTCTTGAAGAATTGGGCTACAATGTCAAATTGACATCGCTTGATATGGGTATCGCCTTTGAAAGTCTTTCTAAAGGGGAAATAGATGGTATGTTAATTGCCTGGCTCCCTGTAGGTGCTGCTTCCTATTATGAGCAATATAAAGACGAGATCAATGACCTGGGTCCCAATTTGGAAGGCGCTCAACAAGGTTTTGTTGTACCAGAATATATGGATATTGATAGTATCGAAGACTTGCCAACTAAGTAAAACGAATAAATTATATGAGACCGCCTTATTAACAACATCGATAAAAACTTCGTATCCCAAGCGTTACCTGTGATACGAGTTTTTCTTGGCAATCCATTGGTGGCATGCACACCTTGGCCATGTTGTGCTGGCTGAATTGCTATAGAGGTTCACTAAAACAACGGTTAGAACCAGTTAAGCGGGGATGGGTTTGTATTTTCAAAGATGTGTTTGACTTCCGTATATTCCTCAAGTTCTTGTTTCCCTAATTCTCGGCCAATGCCGGATGATTTATAGCCTCCCCATGGCGCCTGAGCGAAATAGGGGGTGAAAGTCGTTGATCCAGACCGTTCCCATCCTTAAGCGCTACCTAATACACGCGTGCTATGGGGTGGCTGAACCTTTGCATTGGGGTTGATGTAATGTTTTGCCTGGCTGATGGCAACAGGCGCTTCACCAAATCCGGACGATGACATTTTCATCTTCTATTCGTATGTTGAAACTCGGAATCCTTTTATCCGGATTGGCAAGCATTCGCCCGTCGTTTTTAATATCAAATTCTCTACCATGCCAGGGACAGCGGATAATTTCACCATGATGGCAGTAATCGTAGTCACCTGGTTTGCTACTGGCGGTCGTTGCTCCGTACATTATCCCTTTATCAAGTGGAGCTGATGCCAGCGCTGTCGCCATTTCATACCACCCATGCATGGAGGAAGGGGACGGATCTAAGTCACCAGTCAAAATACCAATGTCATGACCGATTTCGTCCAACAGCTGTTTCTGCATGAATCCTAAGTCTGTTCCTGCTGGCCGGCCATCGGAAAGCACTGCATCAGCCCGGTCGACTCCGGCAACGGTCGGCTGCGTATAAGGCATATGTTTTTCCTGCACCCAGTGACAGTTTTTGATGTAATGTCTAAACGGCTCATCCAGCCTATCAGCGATATTGCTGTATTGAACGCGTTCGTGAATGTCCGTATCGACAATTGCCATTTTATTTTGATCCATAAATAAACCTCCTTGTAATTATTTTCAAACAATTAAGATAGTATCAGAACTAGTTTAGGAACGTCAAACCCGCTTACAGTCGATGAGTGGCATTTAGCTCGCTCAGTGAACCGCAGTGACGTCCAGTGACGCCCAGTGCAACATTTTAGGTGCCGCTTCCCGAATTTTGTCATATGTTGTCGAATGGGGGGTTTGTACCAAAATGCAAGAATCGGCCTGGCCCTGTAGAAAAAAGCACAAAAAAAGGGCACCAGTTAGTACCCTTTTTTTGTATAACTCATATCAATATTTTATTTTAAAAAACTGTGCGAGAACAGTCCCTGCTTTCGTGCCTTAACGTAATATCATCGTCGCGGTGTCTGTCCCGATACTTTTTTACAAGCCAATCAATACGGCCATCATCCAGCTCGAACCGTAATAAATCATGAACTGGGCACCTGATCCAACCCCCAGAATCCGGTTCAGTAAACCGCCGACCGTCGCAATGGTAAAGGTGACTAATAGCCCTGTGACCTGTCCTTCATAATAAGCAATCACACAAACGATGCCAATAAACATGCCGATGATTGCCTCCTGGCTAATACATTTCATAATAAAGACAGTTGCTTTTCGTGAAAAATTCATAATAAATGGGTAAGCAATGAATGCCCCAACAATAAGTCCAATCAAACCGTAAACGAAAAAATCACCCATTGACATAAGATGATGCAAATTATGATCGACAGAAAATACCGGTGGTGCATTAAATAACGCTGCGGCTGGTCCTAATGCCATAGGGCTTAAGGGCAGGCCAAATGCAATTAACGGAATGAGCGTTTCCGCAATGTAGGTCGATTCGGTTACACCGTTCATGACGGAAAGGGTTGTTGTTGCCTTTTTATAGGTCCCCTTTATTTTTGAGCCAATTAATTCACCCATAAGCGCAGTCATCCCGGTTGGACTGAATGTAAAAGTAAATGATGTGATAAATGCGGCTATGGAACCAGCAACTTTCTGTAAACCGGTTAAAATGCGGAATGGATTCGGGAAATAGCCGGACCAGGATTTAATTTCCGGAGCCAGATTGTAGTCCTGCGGTTCAGCACGGGTAACACTTTTTCTGGCTGTTGATGACAGGGCAATAAGTATATCGGAAAACATCGGTCCAATCGCAATTCCCAAAAAGAAACTGATAGACAGATTTTTATCCAATACTTCAAAGCTGACCAGATTTAATCCTTGTATTAAAAAGGCAAAAGGAATGATCAGCAGAACGCTCACCCACTTACCTTTTGAAAAATATGCAATAATTACTGCCGCAACAGCAAAAATGACACCTGTATATGTTTCAAAAAAATCAGCGAATTGTCCAAGAAACTGAGCGAATAAAAGGGCCACCGGAAAAGCAATCAGCGCACCAATAATACCACCTGAGATCATTTTTCGTAAGGCAATATGTGGCACACCCAATTTTCTTAGTGTTTCCGCATAGTCAAGCATGGGTACCATCATTGTATCTCCGGGAATGCCCATTAGTGCCGTTGGTGCTGCATGTGACAAGTGTTTAGAGATAACAGCAGCCATAAAAAATGAAAAGACAGCAACAGGCGGTGCACCGAGCAAGATGACCAATAAGGTGAACGGAACCATTGTCGCCGTTTCATCTGATCCGGAAATGAGGCCGATAAGTGTAAATAACACGCCACCGACGATTGACAGTACAATGGAAATAAGTAATGTACTCATTTGCTGCCTCCTTTGTCAGTGGGAATGAATATGTCTTTGATTTTCAAATCCTCCATTTCCTTCCTTGTTGCCGGATCATGTTCAATGACATCCATTTCTTCCTCGAAGTTCACTTGCAAGTCATTTAGAATTCCTTGTGCATCATCGGCTGTGATTTCAGTCTCCGTTAATACACGTTTTGGTTTAAATAAAATGGCGGAAAGAATGAGAGCCAAAACACATCCGGCAATTCCTGCAAGCAGGGAATAGGAAGAAACCATTGATTCGTCAGCTATTTTTGGAAACACAGCCTGTCCAGCTAAAAATCCGCCCAGACCAAGTACGACGCTGATAATAATAGAAAAAATAACGTGCACGGGTAAAACGGTATCGCCGAGTATCTCCACATAGCGATCGGGAACTTGTGATGTATTGCCATTTCGGGTTGTGTCTCCATCTTTATTTTGCTTCATGTTATCACTCCTCCTGTATTTCATTTTTTATTGCTAGAATATGGTCATAGCTTACATTCCCATCTTCAATAGCACGTTTTACAATAATATCGATTAGGTTCTCATTCGCGCCGGCCATAGCTGCCAAATTTCTTCCGTGTAATGCCATATGTCCTTTTTGGATGCCATCTGTTGCCAGTGCCTTTAGTGCTGCAAAATTCTGGGCTAACCCCGTTGCAGCAATTACTCCGGCAAGTTCTTCAGCGGATTGGACATTCATTATCTTCAATGACAGGCTGGCAACAGGGTTAGCCTTGGTACCACCGCCAATTGTTTCATTTTTAAAGCGTGCCCGTACTCTTACCAAACGCCGATCAGCCAGATTGGAAATAATACGCAGGTTTACCTTGCCTTCCGTAATTAATTCTACCATTGGTGCAACAGCTTCAGCCATTGTATTGACCGCATTTGCCCCCATTGCGTCTTTCGTATTCACTAAAAGGTGCAAGATGAGCATCGTACCTTTCGTTGTCTCCGTCATGTTAACCTCAATGTCCTTTGCCCCGCCACCAAGATATTTTGGAGCAAATAATTCGTTAAAAATATTTTATTGAAAAATATTTTACAAAGTCGATTATTTTTGCTATAGTTAGGACAAATAAAATGGAAAGCGAGATGATATGGAAATTTATGATACCGTTTTCAATATTATATTGCATAGCGAAAATGCTAGAAGCAAGGTAATGGGGGCATTGAAATGGGCACGTAAAAATTGTTTTGATCAAGCAAAGGGGATGATAGAAGATAGAAGAGGCAGATAATAGGTTAATAGATTTGCGAGAAAGCAATATTAAATAATAGAAAACTAGAAAACCATTCTTGAAATATAACATTTGGAGGGATGAACATGTATAACGTATTAGTAGCATGTAGTGCAGGAATGTCAACTAGCATGTTGGTGCAAAAAATAAAAAAAGCTGCTGAAGAACAGCAGATTGATCTGTCCATTGAGGCTGTTTCTATGAACGAAGGAAAAATGCTAGCCAAAAAGAATCATTATGACTTGCTGTTGTTAGGACCACAAGTTGCTTTTATGCAAGATGACATGATGCAAGTGGCAAATGGCAAATTCCCGGTTAACGTTATTAATCAAAAGGATTATGGGATGATGCGAGCTGACAACATCTTAAAAGATATTATTCAAACGGTGGATGAGCAGCGTAAGTAGAACCTTTTTCAAGGGAGAGAGCGCGTGATGAATAATCTAGCTAATAATATAGCGAAATGGCTGATGCCCGTTGCAACTAAATTTTCCAATCAACGTCACTTAGGTGCGATTCGTGAAGGGTTTATTACCATTATCCCTTTAGTTATTGTGGCATCCTTTTTTATACTAATCAACAATGTTATTTTAGATCCGGAAAATGGAATGCTAGCAAATGTTGTTGATTTAAGCAAGTATAGTGCGATAGGTGATCAGGTAACAAATGGAACCCTTGGCATTTTATCCATTTTAATCGCCTTTACAATCGCCTACAAATTAGCTGTTAGTTATGATGAAGATGGAATTATTCCTGGTGTTATGGCTGTTGCGGTGCTTGTAACCATGTTACCAAATGCCATCGATATTATTCCTGAGGGTAGCGAGGAAGCTGTTAAAGCAACCGGGATATTAAGTCAAGATCAAACATCAGCAACAGGATTATTGTTTGCTATTCTCGCAGCCCTGTTAGGCACAGAAGTATTCCTGCGATTAAAAAGGAAGAAAAAGTTACGAATAAAATTACCTGACACGGTACCACCTGAAGTAGGTAAATCATTTAGCGCGCTTATTCCAGCTTTTCTTACGTTAACGATATTTGCGTGTTTGGTGTTTGTATCGAATGCCTTATTTGGTTTTGGCCTGCAGGAAATGGTTACAAGAGCTATTCAAGCCCCGTTGAATTTGGTTGTTCAAAGTAGATTTGGAATCAACATTATTATGTTCTTTCAAAATTTATTATGGTCGGTTGGGATACATGGAACTTTTGTACTCGGACCAATCAAAGACCCGTCCCTATTAGCAGCTATTCAAGAAAATATCAATGCGCTTAAGGCAGGAACGGACATTCCTAATATTGTAACGAAACCATTTATTGATAGTTTTGCTATGCTGGGCGGTGGAGGATTTACGATCGGACTGGTTATTGCTATTTTTATTGCTTCCCGACGGAGCGATTACCGTGAAGTTACTAAATTTGCTGCTGTACCAGGATTGTTTAATATTAATGAACCCCTAATGTTTGGATTGCCGGTTATTTTGAATCCGATTTTAGCGATTCCACTCATTATTGTACCGATCGTAAACTTAAATATTGCTTACTTAGCGACATCGTTAGGGCTAATTTCCAAAACCGTTGCATATATCCCGTGGACAACACCGCCTATTCTGTCGGCGTTTTTAGCAACTGCGGGTGATTGGCGGGCTGCGGTACTTGCGGCTTTGTTAATTGTAATCTCCGTTATTATCTATCTACCGTTCGTGATGGCAACGAATAGAATGGCGGAATTGGAAAAAAGTAAATCGTTCAATGATGATCACACAGTTGGAGGAACACCATGACCAAAGTAATTATTTGTGATTTAGATGGAACACTGTTGAGGGAAAATGGCCAACCGGCTCCTGAAACAGTAGAAATAGTTAGACGCTTTATCGATAGTGGCGGTATATTTATGATAGCCACTGGTCGATTAGATCATGACATTGTATATATAGAGGAAAAACTAGGTGTTCGTGGCGCATATCGTATCAGTCAAAATGGTGCGGTAATCAAAAATCAAGCCAACGAGATCATATGGAAACAAGAAATAGATGTCATAACAGCGATAGAAATAGTGAAGATGTTAAATAAAAAAAGTCCTCGGGTGGAAATATCCGACGCTGATCATCGTTATTTCCCCACCCCCAGAGGAACGGATGAAGTTGGTGAATTCGTTGATCAATCGATTGTTGACTCAAGTTTTGTCGCAAAAATTGGAAAGACTATCTTCCCGACAATCTTGTTAACGTTTGGGGGAAACTTTGAAAATATAACACAATATATTCGAGCAAATTACGGTCAGATGGTTGATGTTATCATGACGAGTCCAAGTACGCTTGAGATTCTATCAAAGGGCGTTTCCAAAGGTGCAGCGCTTGAAAAGATATTGCAGAAACTGCCAATGATAGGTGAAGTTTGTGCCATCGGTGACTCGGAAAATGACATTTCCATGTTTGAAATAGCAGACTATGCCTATGCTATTTCTACTGGTAAGGCAAACGTACAACAAGCAGCTGATGAAGTTTATCCAACTGTTGACGATTGTATATATGCCTTTATGGAAAAGTAATGAAAAAACGAGGTGTTCTTTTTGAAAAAAATCTTATATATTCCTTTAGATGAAAGGCCTTGTAATTATGTATATCCCCAGCATTTAGTAAATACACGGAATGATGTACAATTGATTTTCCCCCCAAGAGAAATACTAGGAAATAAAAAGGAAGCTGCAGATGTAGACCGGCTCTGGGAATTTGTCTTCGCAAACGCCAGCAAGGTGGAGGGTATCGTACTTTCCGTTGAAACGCTTGTATATGGGGGATTGCTTCCATCACGGTTACATCATTTATCAATTAATGATCGGGAAAAACGCATGGCTATGTTTCGGCAATTGCGTGCGTTAAGCAAAGTCACCCCTATTTATGCATCTTGTCTCATCATGCGAACACCAAAATTTAATACCTCTGACGAAGAACCGGACTATTATGAGCTTTATGGAAGGAAACTTTTTCGTCGGGCCTATTTACAGGATAAAAAACAGCGTGTTGGTTTGGATGAACAGGAAGCAAATGAACTCACCCAAGCCAATGATTACATCCCGAAAACATGTATCAATGATTATGAATCCAGACGCCGATTTAACGTTCAGGTCACGCTTCATTTGCTGGAATTAGTGGATGAAGGGGTGATTGATTTTTTGTCGATACCACAAGATGACTCATCCATTTTTGGTTATACGGCTAGTGATCAGGAGATTGTATACAGTCGTATTGTCGAAAAACGCCTGCAATCAAAAGTACTGGTGTATCCTGGTGCAGATGAAGCAGGCTGTACATTAATTACCAGGATGTTGAACAAGTTATTGGACAGAAAGCCATCTATTTATTATTTTTACAGTTCAACAATTGCTCCGACTATTGTTCCTCTGTATGAAGACCGGCCAATGAATGAAAGTGTAAAGGCACACCTATTGGCTTCGGGATGTGAGGTAGCAAGCATGCCTGAAGCGGCAGATTTCATCCTGGCTATCAATGCGCCGGGAAAATTCATGGAGGAAGCAGTAAACCAAACAACAAAAGATATCACTTATAGTAGTTTTAGACAACTAGGGTTCTTTGTTGAGCAAATTCAAAAATGGGTACAATCAGGGAAACCAGTCGTGATCGCGGATAATGCTTTTGCAAATGGTGGGGATCAAGAGCTCATCCAGTATTTGGATGATTATCAGATTTTAGAACACCTTCTTTCATTCAAAGGTTGGAACACGAATTGTAACACGCTGGGAACGTCCATTGCTGCAGGTGTATTTGGTTTTGACAGGCAAAATCAATCCGAAATCAAGAAGCATGTACTTTATCATATTTTAGATGATGTCTTTTATCAATCCCAGGTTAGGAAAAGAATTACGGATGAATTATTACCTGCTTTAAACGCAAATTATTTTGACCTAAACGACCAAGATCATGTCGTTGAGCAGGAAATTCAACAGCAAATCATGGAGGCATATAAGGGAATGATTAAAAAGAGCTTTAGAAATATGGTAATATCTGAATTAAAGGTGTATACTCCCTGGAGCCGCATGTTTGAGGTTGGATTGGAACTAAACATCATAAATGAATAACAGGAATAGGGAGAAGGTGAATAGTTGAATGTATCAGATTTTCTAGTTCAAATTAAAAGTGTATACCCTTCGTTAACAAAGCGTGAAAAAAAAGTGGCTGCATATATTTCCGAGAATTACAATAAAATTGTTTTCACTTCTTTGAATGAGTTTGCAAAAGAATGTGGGGTAGGGGAAGCAACTGTATTTCGGTTTTTTAAAAAGTTGGGATTTACTGGTTATCATGCGTTTAAAGTTGATATGGCCGAACAGTTGCGTCATCCGGAAAGAGACGATGTTCAATTAGAAACAGATCACACGTATCAAAATATTATTCAAATGCTGGATGATACGAAGCGTTTAACAAGTGTTGAAAAGTTAAAGCAGGTGGCTCAAACCATCGTAAACAGCCAGTCAATATATTTATTTGGAATTGGTTTTTCCGGTCTTGCCGCCCAAGGTGCCCAAATTAGGTTTATGCGATTGGGTTATAAGACTTTCGTGTTTTCCGATCCACACGCCCAATTAGTATCTTCTCACCTCATGACCGCAGACGATATGGCAATTGCGTTCAGTATTACCGGGGATACCATACAAACAATTGATTGGCTGCATACTGCTAAACAAAGCGGTGCAACAACCTTGGCAATCACGAATCATGCACGTTCCGATATTACAAAAATAGCTGATATGAACATTTATACAGCGGGGAAAGAGGTTGCCCAAGAAGGCAGTACTTTAGTAACGGAGATGTCACAGTTGTATGTTATTGAACAAATTTGTCACTATTTATATGAAATGGATTATGAACGAATTAATAAAGTAAAACAAAAAATAGCGGAATCTATTGATTAGTACGAGAAGATACAAAGGGACGGGGGAAACACACATGGGTACTTTTTATTCGGATCATGCCAATATTAGAAAGGTAGCGTATTTCATAACGACAAGCCCTGCCAAGAAAGAATGCGAAGATGCGCTTATGATTAATGATTCCCTTGGTATATATGGTGTATTGGATGGTGCAACCCCGATAGACGATTTTAAAGATGAAAATGGCCATAACGGGGCGTATTTAGCCGCCAACTTATTTAAGAACCACATTGAATCGTTAAAAGGGGTGACTCTTTTGCCTCATGAAATATTACAAGCCAATCAGTTATTAAACAGGACAATGGAGAGCTATGGTATCAATCAAAGCGAAAAAGATAAACTATGGTGTACATGCGTGTCGGCGGTGCAAATCAAAGAAGGCAATTTACTATATGCCAGTCTTGGCGACACAATGATCCTTACCTGTGATACGAATGGGAACGTCAATGTACTGACTGTTGATACTGTGAAAAACATTAGTGCTCGGGCACAGTTGAAAAGACATATGGATCGTTATCATGATACTGATATTCCGAAAGAAGATTATTTTAAAGACAAGCGAAACAGGATTTCCTACCATCGATATATGGCCAATAAGCCAAATGGTTACTCTGTTGCAAATGGAATGAAGGAAGTGAAAAATTATATTCAATATGGCATGTTGGATATAAGGAATTTAAAACATGTGCTGATCATGTCAGATGGTTTGTTTGACCCTAAAGGAGACCTGCGTCATGTGTACTGGGAAATTGCGGCGCACGGTCTGGAGGCATATGTTAGCAAACTGTCTGCCGACGAACGGGATAAGAAGATTTATTCTGATGATAAAGCTGCTGTTTTACTATCTTTTTGAGGGAGATCGGCTTCTTTAATATTTGGTACAACGTTTTCGGGATACACAGATGAAACAAGGTATCGCGAACGTCCTGATTTCGATTTAGTAAAGGCATTGGTAACCGAATTGAATACACCTATTATTGCTAAGGGTAATGTAGATACACCTGAACAAGCCAAAAGGTTATTGGGACGAACTTGGCGAAGTTTTTGTAGTGGTTGGGGGAGCAATTACAAGGCCACAATTGTTCAAAAAAAATTTGTGGAAGGCATGGGATAAAAAATGGATAAAATGTTTGGTGTTGATATCGGAGGGACAAAATGTGCTATTTCCCTCATACAAGAAGATGGAGTCATCTTAAAAAAGGAGATTATCCCTACCTTTTCTAATGAAAAAGGAGAAATTATTCTTAATAGAATTATAGACATTATACAAGAAATGGATGATTCAATTCAGCAATGTGTTGGCGTTGGAATTGGTTCTGCCGGTCAAATAAATGAAGATGGACGTGTTATTTCATCTACGGACACGTTTCAAAACTGGCAAGGTTTAAATATTCAAATGTATATGGAAAAGAAATTGTCCATCCCTGTAAAGGTTGTGAATGATGTACAAGCTATGGCTTTGGGAGAGGTAATGTTTGGAGCAGCAATCGGATCAAAAAACATGATTTGTCTTGCGCTTGGTACGGGGGTAGGAGGTGGTATTGTCATCGATGGTCGACTCTACCGAGGCCATCGTGGGGCTGCGGGGGAATTTGGACACCTTACACTCGTTCCGGATGGGCTTCCTTGCACTTGTGGAAGAAACGGATGTGTCGAGGCTTATTTATCGGGAAAGGCAATCGAGCGTGCCTATATGAAGGAGTCGGGAGTAGAATTAAAGGGATCTGAAGTGTTTTCTTTTGCTAAGCAAGGAGATCCTAAAGCGGAAAAAGTGGTAGATCGTTATATTTATTATCTGATCGTAACTATAAAATCGTTAATAACCATTTTTAATCCAGAAAAGGTGATTATTGAGGTGGTGTTGCTTATTCATTGTCGGAACTTTCCTCTAATATTACCAATGAACTGAAAGAAGAGGTAATGCCAATCAATCAAGGAGTCGAAGTTAAAATCTCAGAACTTGGGTCTGATGCAATGATTCTGGGGGCGGCCAGTCAGTTTATAAAATCAAAGTGAAGGTGGGAGGTTAATACACAAATACTTAAAGGTATATTTTTAGCTCAGACATTTGCCTTTTCAAAAAACTCCCCCTGCAGAAAACTCTGCAAGAAATATTCTGTTAGGTGACATTATAATGCGAAATTACTTTATGGAGGGTGTGCTAACTATGGGGAAGGTTTTAACTTTTAATCCTCGCAGTATAGGTGAAATCCCGACCATACAAACTCTTCCTACGCATATGTTGTTGGTTAAAGCCAATCCCTTAATTTCCAAAAATATAACATAACCATTAGTGACTTTACACATCAGTATTCAAACTAAAGGAGAATTTCATATGTTTGAAAATTATAATATGAATGAACTCAATGTATCCTCAACCGCTTATATTAATTGGCTGGAACAAATTATCGATTCTATTAATGATGGTATATTAGTTATAGATTCGAAGGGAATTGTACGGGTGATAAATGATGAATATACCAATATAACTGGGGTAAAGAAGGGAACGATCATTGGTAAAAAGCTGGTCGATGTCAGAAAAGGTGCTATTTTACCTAGTGTATTAAACGATGGTAAAAAAAGAACCGGAATTTATCGGCAAGAAGGGAATAGTAGATATGTTGTAGACATGGCACCGATCGATAGCGGGGAGCGGATGATAGGGGCAGTTTCCGTCCTTAAAAGTGTTACAGAAGTTGGTAAGCTCACCAAGGAACTGGCTAAAAGCAGAGAGGCATTAGGTAAACTAGAAAACACTGTTGGGGATATTTATAAAACCAGATATACGTTTGACGATATTATTGGAAAAAATGCTGGGTTGGAAAAAACTGTAGCTATTGCCAAGAAGGCTTCACACAGTAATTTGAATATACTTATCTGTGGCGAGAGTGGTACAGGTAAAGAACTGTTTGCTCATGCTATACATTATGAAGGCAAGCGTTCAGGCTATCCTTTTGTTCCGGTTAATTGTGCTGCAATTCCATCTTCATTGCTTGAGGCTGAACTATTTGGGTATGAGGAGGGTACCTTTACAAATTCCAAAAAGGGTGGGAAAATTGGATTGTTTGAACTTGCAAATAATGGAACTCTTTTTTTAGACGAGATAGGAGATATGCCTGTTGATCTGCAACCAAAACTACTTCGAGTATTACAGGATGGCCGAATTCGAAAAGTTGGAGGTTTAAGGGAACAGGAAATAAATATTCAAGTTATTGCGGCTACGAATAAGGATCTTGAAAATATGACCCGGAAACAACGATTTAGAGCAGATTTATATTATCGAATAAATGGAATTCAAGTGGTTATTCCGCCATTACGAGATCGGAAAGACGATATTCATGTGTTAATCGATCACTTACTTCATCATACACATGAATTAAAGGAGATGAATGTAACTAACGATGCGATTTCTGCATTAATCCAGTACGATTGGCCAGGTAATACACGAGAATTTTTTAATGTATTTCAATACGCTATGAATATGACAGATAACGCTACTATTGAAATGGATCATTTTCCTGAGTTTCTTACAAGAAAGACTTCCTTACCAAATACATACCAAGAAAAAAGTCTGAAGGAAGTTCTAAAAAGAACAGAACAAGAAATTATTCAACAAACATTAAAAACGTATGGTTACACACTTGAAGGTAAGAAAAAGGCCGCCAAAAAGCTAGGGATTTCGTTAGCGACGTTATATAATAAATTATCAGAATGAATTCTATTTATTTGGAATAAATTCTAGAACATCATAATAATGATAGCGTTTTCAGTGGGTCGATATGAGAAGTGATATAAAATGATGATGTTCTAATATTCTAGAACTAATTTTTCCCTAAGCCCGATTTATAGGCTTTTTCTTTTTGGCATAATTTTTGCATTTTTATACAAACAACATGTTTTTAAGGAGGAGTGCTATGTTAGCTTTATTTGGATTTCTTACAATTTTGATATTTTTAGTACTAATTTTAACCAAGTGAATGTCTGTAATTATATCTCTGATTTTAATCCCAATTGTGTTTGCTTTAATAGGAGGATTTGCTTCTGATTTGGGGCCCATCATGTTGGAGGGGATTCAGGGGGTTGCGCCCACCGGAATTATGTTATCCTTCGCGATTCTTTACTTCGGTATCATGAGTCAAGCAGGATTATTTGATCCGATTATTTCCCGGACTTTACGGCTGGTTAAAGGTGATCCAACTAAAATTGCCATAGGGACTGCAGTTGTAGCAATGTTATCACACTTAGATGGTTCTGGTGCTTCGACCTTTTTAATTACGATTCCCGCATTCCTGCCATTATACGATAAACTTGGAATGAAACGAATTGTGTTAGCAGGAATTGTTGCCTTGGGGGCTGGGGTTATGAATTTGCTTCCATGGGGTGGGCCAACTGCCAGGGCGGCCAGTGCGTTAAAAATCGATGTTAGTACAGTATTTAATCCAGTTATCCCGGCAATGATTGTGGGAATAATTTGGGTACTGATTGTGGCCTACTTACTAGGCAAGAACGAACGTAAGAGGATAGGGATTAAACAGATTACCTATGATTATCAAGAGGAATTGTCCAAGGAGGAAATATCCTTAAAGCGTCCAAAACTATTTTGGTATAACCTCATATTAACCATTATTGTCATTATAGCTTTGGTGCGAGAATGGCTTCCATTGCCTATTGTTTTTATGGTTGCCTTTGCTATCGCTCTTTTAATGAATTATCCAAATCCAAAGTCTCAGCAAGAACGAATTGCTTCCTTAGCACCAAATGTTATAACAGTTGCTATGATTATTTTTGCTGCTGGGATCTTTACAGGGATATTATCAGGGACGGGAATGATCGATGCTATGGCAGAAGCAATGATTTCAATGATCCCACAAAGTCTGGGAGGATCGATGGCTGTCATTATTGGGATTCTAAGTATGCCCCTAAGTTTATTGTTCACACCAGACTCCTTCTATTTTGGGGTGTTGCCAGTGATTAGCCAAACAGCCTCGGCATATGGGATTGAAGGAGCAGAAATGGCTCGTGCAGCAATTTTGGGTCAAATGACAACTGGTTTTCCAATTAGTCCTTTGACGGGTTCCACATTTTTGCTGGTAGGATTAGCCGGAGTGGATTTAGGCGATCATCAGCGTTTTATTTTTAAATGGGCTTTTGGAACATCGGTTATTATGACAATCATCGCAGTTATTACGGGAGTTATCCCTTTATAAACTTCAAAAAAACATGGGAGGAATAAATTGATGCTAAGAATAGGAACTGGAGCAGGGTTTTCGGGTGATCGTCTTGAACCTGCCGAAATATTATTAAAGCATGCTGATTTAGATTACTTAGTATTAGAATGCCTTGCGGAAAGAACAATTGCACTTGCCCAACAGCGAAAATCTCACGATGCTAATGATGGATATGATCCTTTACTAGAGAAAAGGATTCGCAGGCTATTACCATTATTGCTGAAAAAAGGTGTACGACTAATTACAAATATGGGAGCTGCTAACCCTATTGCCGGTGCAGAGAAAATAACTGAAATAGCAGATGAGCTAAATCTTCCTTGTAAAGTAGCTGCTGTAACCGGGGATGATGTAGTGGATAAAATTGATAAAAATGCAACAGATTGGGAAAACAACCGAAAATTATCATCTTATGAGCCGATTATCTCAGCTAACGCTTATTTAGGGATTGATGCAATATTGCCCGCTCTTGAAACAGAATCAAATATTATTATAACAGGCAGGATTGCTGATCCATCTCTTTTTTTGGCTCCCCAAGTTTATCATTTTAAGTGGTCAAAAACGGACTATCAAAGGTTAGGTCAAGGGACAGTCAATGGTCATTTATTAGAATGTGCTGGTCAAATCAGCGGGGGATATTTTGCAGATGGATATAAAAAGAAAGTGGAGAATCTAGCTCATATTGGCTTTCCGTATGCTGAAATAGATTCAGATGGTCGGTCCATTATAAAAAAAGTAGAGGGGACAGGTGGTTTAATTGATCTACGGACGGTAAAGGAACAATTACTGTATGAAGTTCACAATCCAGCTGAATATATAACACCAGATGTGATAGCTGATTTTAGCTCTGTACAACTGAAGGAAATAGGGAAAAACCAAGTTGAAGTACGGAATGGATGTGGAAAAAAAAGACCAGATTTACTTAAAGTATCCCTGGGCTACCATGCAGGTTTTTTGGGAGAGGGGGAGATTTCGTACGCGGGGTCTGATGCGGTAGAACGCGCCAAAATTGCCGGTAAAATATTAAAAGAAAGATTGTCGGAACAAATACCTGACTTGCGTATTGATTTTATTGGTTTATCCTCGGTACACAGAGCACAATTTAAAGAGAAGAGTAGACCTTATGAAATTAGGGTTCGTGCGGCAGGGTATCATTACTTAAGAGATATGGCAGAATTAATTGGAGAAGAGGTAGAATCTTTATACCTAAATGGTCCATCAGGCGGTGGAGGTGCTCGAAAAAAGGTTACTGAACAAATAGGGGTAGTTTCCACCTTTGTTCCTAGAGACCAAATAGAAACAATGGTGAATATAAAGGAGAGGAAATGGAAGAAATGAAATTATTAGATATTGCCCACAGCAGGGCAGGGGATAAAGGAGATAAGCTAAGTCTTTCACTCATTCCTTATAACGAGGAGGATTATGAATGGTTATGTGAAAATATCACAGCGGAAAAAGTTAAGTCCCATATGAAGGATATTATACTAGGAAAAGTTACTCGGTATGAGGCACCCAATATAAAGGCATTGAATTTTGTCTGCCATAATAGTTTAATGGGTGGGGTAACGACATCACTAGCAATGGATACGCATGGGAAGAGTTTGAGTAGTGCGCTTTTGGAAATGGAAATTGACAGAATAGATCTGTAAGAAAAAACGCTGATTTTGAAATTTTCTATCCAATGAAGGCTATCCTAACGGGTAGTCTTTTTCTGTTTTTTAAAAGGTGTGCGGTGTTAGGTGAACCACATAGAAGCGGTTCATAAGGATTTATTTCGTATATAGCTGTATATGAATATAACATAGTACTCTTTGTATCCATTTTATAGCATCAAAATTGGAAGAACAATCAAAGACTGCAACTTCTTTTTTATTGAAGGCGTGAATTGCGGTTTAATGCTTGCATCAATCTGTATGTCCTAAAATATTTAATTATAGACAAAAACTTGTTGAAAGCTGTTTCATTTTCTTGTATAATAACCCTAAATCGATTTACTAAACCGTTTTAGTAATGAGAAAGAGGAATATAAAATGAAAAAAGCAAGTATTGCAGATGTAGCTAAAGCAGCAAATGTATCTAAGAGTACTGTTTCTCAATATTTAAATAAACGCTTCAATTATATGGGGGAAAACACGAAAAATCGAATTAAAGCGGCAATAGAAGAGTTGAATTACCAACCAAATTATATAGCCCGTAGTTTGAAGCAAAAGAAAACATCTACTATAGGTGTGATTGTTGCGAATATACTGCATACCTTTTCGACCCAAATTATTCGATCCATCGAGGATTATTGCCAATCGAATCAATTTCATGTCATCGTGTGCAATGCGGATGATGACCCGGAAAAAGAAAAAAATTATATTGACATGCTAAGGGCGAAACAAGTTGATGGTCTCATTATATTTCCTACCGGGGAAAATCTTAATTTATATCAAGAGTTAATAAATGAAAATTACCCGCTTGTTTTCATGGACCGTCTTAGTCCGAATGGGGAAGGTTGTTCCGTCTTGTTGGATAACGAAAAGGCAAGTTCTCTCGCTGTTCAGCATTTAATTGATGAGGGGATACATGAGATTGGAATGGTAACAACCTCATATAACCAGCACCTGACACCTCGGTTTGAACGGGTGGAAGGGTATCGAAAGGTTATGGCGGAAAATGGTTTAATCGTTCAGGATGATTGGATCATTCATACAGAAATAAGCGAAATGAAGGCCGCGATTAAACATTTGTTGCAATCATCTCATCCTCCTAAAGGGATCCTTGCAGGTAATGACTTGACGTTGATGGAGATACTTAAATTTTTTAAGGAAGAGAACGTAAAAATTCCAGATGATATTGCTCTTGTTGGTATTGACGAAGTTCCGTTTGCTTTAGCATTCCATCCAACAATTACAACAGTTGCGCAACCTACATTTGAAATGGGAACGAAAGCTGCAAGTTTGTTACTTCAAAAAATTAACAAAACTGATGCGGAATTGGAACAGTCGGTGTATCGATTTGAGCCAAAATTACTTATTCGAGAGTCGAGTAGTGGACACATACAGGAAAAGAGGGGGATTTGATGCTGAAGGATGTGGTAACTATCGGGGATGCCATGATAACTTTTGACCCGATTACCAAGGGGCCATTGAGGTATGTACATTCCTTTGAACGAAAAATTGGTGGGGCAGAACTTAATTTTGCTATTGGATGTGCCAGATTAGGGATACAAACTGGATTCATTAGCCGGATTGGCAACGATGGGTTTGGTCAATATATTTTTAATTTTATTCGTGGAGAAGGAATCGATATCTCACAGGTTAAACTAATAGATGGGTATCCCACTTCGATCAATTTCAAGGAGATTTTAGAGGACGGATCTGGTAGGACATTTTATTATCGGGATCGTTCCCCAACAGAAGCGCTGACAAAAGACAGTATCGATGAAGATTATCTTAAAAATACGAAGATCCTTCATATAACAGGTGTATTTGCAGCGATCGATCCGAAAAACATGTCTATTTTAGAACATACCGTACAACTTGCTAAAAAACATGGCGTAAAGGTCTCACTCGATCCAAATATTCGCTTGAAATTATGGAGTATCGATGAGGCAAGAGCGAACTTGTTAAAACTATTACCATATGTCGATTTTGTCTTTTCTGGGGAAGAAGAAGCAAGATGGCTATTTGGTGATAAATCAATCGAACAATATATCACTATTTTTAAAGAGTATGGTCCAGACCACATTGTGATTAAGCGTGGGGAAAAGGGGGCAACCGGCTATGCTAATGGAGAATTACGAAACGTTACTGCCAAACAACCAAAAAAAGTAGTGGACACTGTAGGTGCAGGCGATGGATTTAATGCTGGTTATATTTATTCCTATTTGCACGGATATAGTTTAGAACAATCATTGGAATTTGCGAATACGATCGGTTCGATGGTTGTAACTGTTGCAGGAGATAATGAAGGTCTTCCATATTTGGATGATGTTCTGATGCACATGGGGAAAAGAAATTATATTGAAAGATGATAGAAATACATTTTCATTTTAAGAGGTGAAAGACGTGTCTTATATTCAGCAATTAGAGGAAAGCAAAATTATTGCAATTATGCGTGGAGTAGATCCCGATGATGTATTTGCAATTGCTAAAGCACTAAAAAAAGGTGGAGTCAAGGTATTTGAGGTAACACTTGATTCTCCAAACGCTTTGGATGTTATTAAACAATTATCCGAAAAGGCAGAAGATGATATGTTGATCGGGGCAGGGACGGTGCTTGACCCTGAATCAGCGAGAATGGCGATCCATTCCGGAGCAAAGTTCATCATCTCGCCTACGATGAACATAAATACGATTGAAATGACCAAGCGATATGGCGCCTTAAGTATTCCTGGGTGTCTAACCCCAACTGAAATCCTAACCGCATATGAACATGGTGCGGATATCGTAAAGGTGTTTCCAGCGGGTACCATGGGTCCACGGTATTTTAAAGATGTGTCAGGGCCTTTATCACAAATACCGTTAATGGCTACAGGAGGCATCAATGAGGAGAATATGCTAGATTTTCTGGACACAGGAATCATTGCTATCGGGTTAGGAAGTTCTTTGGTCCCTAAGAAGATTTTAAATGCTGCAGATTTGGAACAGTTAACTGATAAAGCATCGCAGCTAGTACAACTTACCAAATAAACACTAAAAAGCGAAGGGCATTTATGTTAAAAGCACGGTAGAATTTAAAGGATTATTCATCTTGTTGGGTAAACATGTGCAGGAATTTTCTGGGTGTTTTGGCAGGTATGGAACCAAAAGAAACAGTGCAATTCACTACTGCAGCTTTCGTATTTAAACCTTTTATCAAAGGGGATATATTGCGACTTACAACGATATCCAGATCACAACTTTTGTTAGGGGTGTTGTCCGCTAAATTTACCTTATTTTAATATTTTTATTGATGAAAAAAACAGATATTGCATAATAAAAAATGAAAACGCATTATAATAATCCTTTGATTGTAAATGACAAAAGTGGCTTCTAAATAATTAATAAAATGGATCCCTGTTGTATTAAGAAATACTCCCATTTTAAATGTAAAGGATGGAGATATTAATGAATAAAGAAAAGGCATCAAAGATATATCAACCGAGAAAGATAAATATTTTTCGTGCAATTGGATTTGGACTGCCTGATGTAATGGGAGGTGGCGCATTCACGATTATTGGTGCCTGGCTTTTATTCTTTTGGACTACATATGCTGGTCTAACTGCGGTGGAAGCGGCTTCAATACTCGGTATTGCCCGTGTTGTTGATGCTTTTATAAGTTTATTCATGGGAAGTATCAGTGATAATTTTTATCGAACCGCTATTGGTAAGAAGTTTGGACGTAGACATTTTTTTCTTTTAATAGGTTCTCCGCTTATGCTTGTTTTCATTTTAATGTGGATCACAGGTATGGGGTATTGGTACTATTTGATTAGTTATTTATTGTTCGAAATAGTCGCAGGAATGGTTTTGATTCCTTGGGAAACGCTACCGACAGAAATGACTGAAGATTATACAAAGAGAACGTTATTTTCAACAACCAGAATGTTCATATCCTCTTCAGGTGTTTTTTTAGCAACGTTTGTTCCGGGACAACTATTCAAATTTTTTGGTGAGAATAGTGCAGCACCTTTTTTATACAATGCGATATTTTTTGCGGTTATTTATGTGATTTGTGTTTTTATTGCTTACAAGAGTACATGGGAACGCCAAATTACTCCAGAGATTGAAGCTAATCTGCGAAAAACTGCTTCTTCTGGACTTTGGGAAACTTTAAAGAAGCAATGCAAGGATTATTTCTCTACTTTACGGTTAAAGTCATTTCGTAAACATCTCATTATTTATTTACTCAACTTTCGCAGCCCAAACTAGGCAGGTATACCTTGATATAGTTAGGTAATCCCGCAAACC
>NZ_JBFNXI010000043.1:0-27998 GCF_040812445.1 Lentibacillus sp. L22
AGTGCAACCGTGAATTAGCATAGTTGCACCTAGTGTGTCAACCATTGATTTTGGTGAAGAGCCGTAATCATTTAGCCTAATTATATATCAGTGATTTGTATTTTCAGTAGCCTCGGACAGCCCCATCCCCCACTGCAAAAAGAAAATGAACAAGTGATACAACAGGAGGGTGACCAATGGAAGAGACATGGTATCGGCATACTTTACGAGTATATTATAAAGATACGGACCAGATGGGTGTAGTGCATCACGGGAACTATGTGAACTGGTTTGAGATTGGCCGGACAGAAATGATGGAGGAAGCAGGGTTTGCCTATCACGACATCGAGAACATGGGTCTGCTTTTGCCGGTCCTGCATATGGATTTGAATTATCATCAATCAGCTCGCTATAATGAGCTTGTGGCTATTTATACGAAGGTAGGGCAATTTTCACCAATTCGACTGCAATTTGATTATGAAGTACGGCGAGTGGAAGAAGAAGCGTTTGCAACAAACAGCGAACAGGATATATCTCCAACTAACAAGCCATCTGGAGAGCTGCTTGTCAGTGGAAGTACAAGTCATATGTGGCTGAATAAAAAGTGGAAACCCGCCCGCATCGACAAGACTGCTCCGGATATATATGCACTTCTTCAGAAAATTGGCAGCCGACAAAAGTAATAGTGTGCCGTTCTGTGAACTTCGAGTTGTACAAATTGAAGATTGGAGGAGATTTGGAACTTGGCCGACATATAGCTAGCTGTTGGAGGGAGAAGAGCGGAAGAAATAGACAATATTTCCCTCCTCTTTTTTGTCAATTGCTACGATGATGCAATGGGTTTTTGAGCATTAGAGCTGTCCCCAACCATATTATTGGCTGGTGGGGCAGTTTTTTACAAGTGTAGGTTATTACTGATGTTCCTGGAATGGTCTGAATTTCTGTTGCTAGTAAGAGCGATATGGATTACTTGATGTTAATTCTAGGTATTATAAAAAAGCGTTATAAATCTCATTATCATTCGGAATAAATGGAATAACCAAAATATATTGAATAGTGATCAACAAAGATGTACACTATAAACAATCTAATTAATAGAAGCACAATCGTTATAAGTATATAAAAATGTAACCAGTATTGAAAGCGATTTCATTAATGGAATGTTTCGCTCTGTTTATGCCAAGTTAAAATTAGCCAATATTGTACTGTTAAGTGAAGATAAGAAAAGCACCAATGCAGCAAAAATATCATTTAAATTATATTTGAAAAGGGAGGAGATTTTCATTAGTTTAATGATAGCGTTTGGGTTAGCGAGTATTATGCTCTGTATTGGCATGATTATTCGGGCAAAGGTTACTTTTATAAGAAAAATGCTAGTGCCTGCAAGTGTTATTGCCGGAGTAATAGGTTTGATTGTCATGAATACGAATCTTATCACTTTGACTAACACAGACATGTACGTAAATATTGTAAATTTCTTATTTACGATTACGTTTATTTCCATCGGATTGACAAGCAGCCCGAAGTCAAAGTCATCAGGTTCTATTGGGAAAAGTATTGCGAAAGGTTCGATGGGTTTAGGTTTTCTCTGGAATTTATTATATGCTCTTACCCCTGTCATTGGTGTTATTGTTCTCATGAGTATCGGTGGATTTTTTGGAATGAATCCAGTCTATGGTTTACTAATTCCTTTTGCTTTTGCACAAGGTCCTGGTCAAGCTGCTACTTTCGGTACGATTATGGACCAACAATACGGAATTGCAAATGCTGCCACCGTAGGAATCACATTTGCTGCAGTAGGATTTTTAGCTTGTTTTCTAGTTGGCGTTCCTTTGGCGAGATTTGGTATCAAAAAGGGTCTGGCCAAAAAGTTGGGTAAATCCAGCATTGATGGTTTTGTTGAAAGAGGCTATTATCTGAAGGATGAGAAAAGAGAAACGTTGGGAAATGAGACAACATTTAGCGGCAACATGGACACGATGACTTTTCATTTTGCGATAATTGGTCTCTGTTTTGTTTTAGCTTTGGGCATGGCGGAAGTAATTTCGTATATTCCCGGTATAGGCCCGACTTTTAGTGCTATGTTATTTATTTATGGTATGTTAGCAGGGTATCTCGTAAAATTTATAATGAAGAAACTACGTATTGATAACATGCTCGATAATACTTTTCAATCTAAGATTACCGGTTGGTCAACAGATTATTTAGTGGTTGCATCATTTATGGCGGTACCATTTGGCGTAATCGGTGAATGGCTGGTTCCAATCATAATTGAGGCTATTGTGATCTCTGCTTTAACTGTTGTAATATGCATTTATTTTGGCCAAAGAATTGGTGGAGAGAATGATTTTGAAAGAACTCTTGGTTTATATGGTACAGCCACAGGCACCGTACCAAGTGGTATTGCGCTTGTGAGAATTATTGATCCTTCTTTAAAAACCACAACAGCGGTTGAATTAGGATTGATGAATTTACCAATGGCTGCCTCTTATGTTACGGTTACTACAATATTAGCTATTGCTTCGGGTGCATTATCTATGAATATAGGGTTACTTCTGCTTTTGGTACCGATTCCAATCTATTTAATCGTATTAAAAATATTCAAGGTATGGGGTAATAAGACGTATAACTTTAAAACAAAACCTATAACCGAGGTAGAACATATAAAGACAATAGCTGAATAATATAGATGAAAGAGAGGAGCGTTTATTTATGAAACAATTGTATTATGGTGGAGACATCATAACCATGGAGAACGAAGAGGATGTAGCGGAGGCGGTATTAATTGAAGATGGGGTGATTAAGAAGGTTGGCCGCTTAAAAGAATTGCAAACCTTTATGGGTGATCCAAATGTTATGAAGGTTGACTTGAAAGGAAATACATTGATGCCAGGATTCATTGATCCTCATGGGCATGTTTCCATGGTAGGCCCCATGTCAATCATGGCCGATTTGAGTGTATGTGAGAGTTTTGATGATATTATTTATACACTGAAATCATATATTCATCATAAGGGATTAAAAAAGGGAGACCCCGTTGTTGGTTTTGGCTATGATCATAACTTCCTGAAAGAGGAGAAGCATCCGACAAAGGATGTGCTAAATCAAGTATCGACGGAACATCCTATCTTTATTTCCCATGCATCCGGTCACGTTGGTTGTGCCAATGATGCCGCCCTGAAATTGGCAGGAATCGATGAAAACACGCCTGATGAAGACGGAGGAGTCATCGGTAGAATAGAAGGAACGCGGGAACCAAATGGTTATTTGGAAGAAGGAAGCATGATGAGTTTACGAAAAAACGCATTTTCGGATATAAATATGGACTATGTACAGTTAACCAATCTGGGTCAAGATATTTATATTAAAAATGGAATTACAACGGTTCAAGATGGAGCAACGTCACATGAAACCCTTGAACTTTTGAAAACATTGGCGGAACAGGATGATTTAAAAGTAGATGTTGTCGCGTATCCGTTAGTAGTTGAAAACCCCGATGATATGAAAAAGAATGAGATATACGCTAAACAATATCATAAACGTTTAAAAATAGGTGGGTATAAACTCTTTTTAGATGGCTCGCCTCAGGGTAAAACAGCATGGTTGACGGAACCGTATGAAGGGGAGGAAAGCTATCGTGGTTATCCGTGGTATCAAGATGAACAAGTAAAGCAATATGTATCACAAGCTATTAATGATAATGTACAGCTTCTGACCCACTGTAATGGTGATGCTGCATCCGACCAACTTTTAAAAAATTACGAGGCCGCATTGCAAGAATCAAATAACGCCAATAAACATCATTTGCGTCCGGTTATGATCCATTGTCAAACTGTTCGATATGATCAGTTGGATAAAATGGTTGAATTATCGATGATTCCTTCTATATTTTTACCTCATACGTACTATTGGGGAGATGTGCATCTGAAAAATTTGGGGCATGAGCGTGGAAGCCGAATCAGCCCTGCAAAATCAGCTTTTAACCGGGGGCTTGTGGTAAACTTCCACCAAGACGCACCAGTGGTAAAACCCGATATGCTCCATACAATATGGTGCGCGGTGAACCGAATCACGAGAAAAGGCGTTAAGATTGGACCTGAGGAATGCGTTCCCGTCTATGATGCCTTGAAGGCTGTTACAATCAATGCAGCATACGCATATTTTGAAGAAGACCAGAAAGGCAGTATCAAAGAGGGAAAACTTGCTGACTTTGTTATATTAGACCAAAACCCGTTAAAGGTAGACAAAATGAAACTGAAGGATATACAAGTTGTAGAGACAATAAAGGAAGGAAATACAATTTATAACATGGATTTCGCGGCTACAAAATAGATTTATTTTTATATTTTTGTGATACTGTCATAAAAACTTTTGGGTTTTTATGACAGTATTTTGCACTTGTTACTGGAGGCAGTAAAGGCATTGGTTTTGGTGTTTCGTGTAACCGGGTGCAATTTAATACTGGCCACGGTTTATAGATACCCTACTATTTTCCGGTTTAACACCTCTTCTAACAGCGACCATGCTTCTTGACAACTTGGACCGGTGATAAAAGGTTTAAATCCGAAATTTAAATACATATTAATAGCCTGATAGCTTGTTGTTTGCGATGTGAGATAAGCTGTTGCATGATAATCAGCAAGAATATTCATGGCTGCACTCAGTAAAGGCTTGGCAAGTTTCTTTCCTTGATATGCAGGAACAACACCTACCCAATGGATTCTACCCGCTATTTCCTCATCGCCAGTCAAGTCACCATACCATGCCGTTGTAGTTCCAATCACCTGTCCTTGTTCATTCTCTATGAAAACACATCGTTTGGTCATCTCATCAATATATGGTCCAAATTCCTTGTTAAAGTGTACCAGTGCTTCTTTCTCGCTTGTAAATTCATCTACACTGGTTTCAACCCTGGCCCAATGATGTTCGTCACCCTTTTCAAACAAACGAATGCGAAAACCGGCTGGGAGTGGATATTGTGGAATATCCAACAAATTTGTTCTTACCATTTTAAGTGGTATTCTTTTCATTAAAATCACCTCTGTTATTGGCATCACTACGCTAAATCAATCTCTTGACACCCGCTGTATTGATAATTATATCGCCATCAATCCATCATTATAAAGGAAAATACAAGGCCAATCTTGCTGGTTGTGATAAACGCAAAGTATTACCGTGACATACGGCATTTATTATAATAAAATAAGAACATAAGATTCCATCGAACACACAGATAGTATGGAAACAAGATGGTTTACCTTTAGGGAGGAGCTGGAAATGTGGACATAGCATTAACCCAAGATGAGATTATGAAATTGTGTGGGACTGCCTCCTTCAAAAAAGGTAACGATTTTTATCATAAGCAGCAAGTAACATTCGAACATATCAGCTCTGATCACTGTGAGGCAACGGTGATAGGAAAAGAAGACTTCCATGTCACAATTGAATCGGATCCATCTGGGGAATTCGGTGTGCGAACGGCATGCAGCTGTCCCAAACTGACTTCCGTGAAAAATGAATGCCAGCATGTCGCTGCTGTTTTACTGGCAATGGCTGACCAACAGCACCCCACGACTATAGATTCCAAAATTGATCCCGCGCTGGCTCAAGGCCTGCTAAACCTGTTTCGTCAGGAAAGGAGATATACCAGCAGATACCAGCCTCATTTTGAAACGAGACAATTGCTTGAGGTGGTCTTCCTATGTAAACCTGTCGTTGTAGATGAGACGAAGCATATGTTAGGGATTGAACTGATGATCGGATCGAATCAAGTGCGACATATCCGGGATTTTCTCGGTCATGTTAAAACGGGTACCTCTTATATCATTTCTGCCGATTTTACGTATGAGCCAAGTGAGCATTGCTTCCAAGGTGAAACGGATGATGTGATTCAGCAGCTCATCCAAGTGACGGATGATGAAAAGGTGTATGATCCCGCAGTTGCGAACCAATCTAATCACGCAATTGGCAGCCACACACTAATCATTCCACCATCCTTATTGGAAAAGCTTGTGCCATTACTTTCAATTGCGCCCTTTGTGAAGCTTATGGATGATGGAAAAATAGTGGATGGTCTGCCGATAACTAATGACACCCTCCCTTTGCAATTTGTTTTTTCAGACGGCGGGAGCGGTGACTACCAGCTAAACATACAGGGAATAGATCAGATCAAATTGATGGATGACTATCAAATGGTGTTATATGCGGGGAAATTGATTCGGCTGGATGGGGAAAAGAGCAAGCGGCTTGCTGAATTAAAGCAGATGCTCGCAACTTCGAGTCACCGTCAAATTCGGATCCCCAAACAAAACATGCAATATTTTCTGGAAAAAGTGATACCTGGCTTGAAAGAACTCGGGGATGTTACGCTGCCACTATCGATATCACAGCAACTCCTAAAAACACCATTGGTTGCCAAGCTGTATTTGGATCGCGTCCATAACCGTCTGCTAGCGGGTTTGGAATTTCATTATGAAGGCGTTGTGATAAACCCGATGCAAACGGAGAATCAACCGACAACGCTAATAAGGGATGTGGCAAAAGAGGATGCGATTCTACAATTCATGAGAGACAGCGAATTTACGCAAACGGAATCGGGTTACTACGTGCATAATGAAGCATTGGAATATGAATTTTTGTATCATCGGCTTCCCGAGTTGGAACAGCTGGTAAAGGTTTATGCAACAACCGCGGTGAGAAATCGGGTGTTAAAAGAAAAGGCACATCCCCGGATTCGGGTACGGATGAAACGTGAGCGGATCAATTGGCTGGAATTTACATTTGACATGGATGGAATTCCAGATAAAGAGATGAAGCAAATACTTAAGGCATTGGAGGAAAAGCGCAAGTATTATCGCTTAAACAGCGGTTCACTATTGTCATTAGAGACAAGAGAGTTTGAGGAAATCCAACGTTTTTTGCATACGGAACCAGCTCAGGATGTTGATCTGGAAGATGGGTTGAATGTGCCGGTTCTGGAAGGTTTTCGACTGTTGGATGTGACCAATGATACGGAGGTATTCCAGTTTGAGCAATCCTTCCGTCAATTTTGGGCGGATATCCAGCAGCCGGACAAGCTGGCATTTGATGTCCCGGCCATCCTGGAGCCTATCTTGCATGAGTATCAAAAACATGGCTTTCGCTGGATGAAGACGCTTGCCAGTCATGGTTTTGGCGGAATACTTGCAGATGATATGGGACTGGGTAAAACCCTGCAAAGTATTGCCTTTATTTTATCCCATCTTACTGATATCCGTAAACAGAAACAACCCGCCCTGATTGTCTGCCCATCCGCTTTGACTTATAACTGGCTTAGCGAAATCACTCGCTTTGCGCCAGATATAAAGGCAGTGGTAGTTGATGGCAATCAAGCGGCACGAATCGCTTTGCAAAAGGATGCCATGGATAAAGATGTGGTGATTACTTCTTATCCACTATTGCGTATGGATTCACGGTGGTACGCGAAACAAACATTTCATACCGTGTTTTTCGATGAGGCACAGGCCTTTAAAAACCCCGTCACCCAAACAGCAAGAGCAGTGAAGAAAATCAATGCAAATCATCATTTTGCGCTTACGGGAACCCCGATTGAAAATTCTTTGGAAGAACTGTGGTCTATTTTCCATGTTGTTTTTCCTGAATTATTTCAAGGATTAAAGGACTACAGCAATCTGCCGAGGAAAAAGATTATCCGGCGTATTCGGCCATTTTTACTGCGCCGAACAAAAGCGGACGTACTACCTGCGTTGCCTGAAAAAGTCAATTCACAGGAATCCGCTGACTTGCTGCCTGAGCAGAAGAAATTGTATGCTGCTTATTTGGCAAAATTGCGTCATGATACATTGAAGCATCTGGATAAGGACACATTTCGGAAAAACCGGATCAGAATCCTTGCCGGGCTTACCCGGTTACGGCAAATTTGTTGTCATCCAGCATTGTTTGTAGATGGATATCAAGGGAGTTCGGCAAAATTTGAACAACTCCTGGAAATTTTGGAGGAATCCAGGGTGTCGGGAAGAAGGGTATTAATATTTTCCCAATTCACGGAAATGCTGAGGCTTATCGGTAGAGAATTAGCTGTAAGGGGAATGTCGTTTTTCTATCTTGACGGCCATACACCGTCCGAAGAGCGAATCTCAAGGTGTGACCGTTTTAATGCCGGCGAACGGAATCTATTTCTCATTTCCTTAAAAGCAGGCGGCACCGGTTTAAATTTAACGGGGGCTGACACTGTTATTCTTTATGACAACTGGTGGAATCCCGCCGTTGAGGAGCAGGCAGCAGACCGTGCTCACCGAATTGGCCAGACCAATGCGGTACAGGTTATCAAGCTGGTTGCCCGTGGTACGATCGAAGAAAAAATGAATGCCCTGCAAGAAAAAAAGCGGCATCTGGTTGAGGAAGTGATTGATGCACAAGAGGCATTGACACAAACGCTGACAGAAGAGGATATTCGGGATATATTGATGATATAGTGGGACATGGGCGGTTTGAGATTACGGAAATATTCAGCCGCCTTGTTACCTTAAGTTCCAAAACAAATAGTTAGCACTATAAAAAAACACCAACCATCTTAATGTCGGTCGGTGTATTGGTTAACTTGCTTTCTGCATTTCTTTAAATATTTTTAATGCCTTTTTCTCTGCTTGTTTAACATCTTTACCATAAACGGTGATTAGTTTATTTTCCATAATAAAATTCCATTGTCTTGTCATATTATTTCACCTCCTTAAAAATCGTACAACTGCTTAACAAAGAGCCTTTCCATAACCTAGACTCGACTAATTAATATAACACATATTTATTGGTATGTCAAATGTTGATTTTTACGCTTTCTAAGCCTTTAACCACAACATAAAAAAAGACAGGTTACGCTTACAAGCTTCCTGTCCCTTTTCGTTCACAATCATTCTTCATTCTCTTTAGCTTTTTCGAATAAAGCTTCCGGTATCATTTCAAAGCCTTCAATTACCGTATTTTCTTCGACTTCAATCATTAAGCAAAGCTTTCCGTCCAACTTCACTTGGCGTACATATCTCAAGTCTTGTGGACTAATGGAAATATCCGCCGCTTTTGTTTTTATTTTGATCGACTTGGAATTATATTTCGGTATGATATTATTCGCTTTTAACTCATATCTTTCATCATCAATTACCGTCTTAAACGCGGTTTCCACCTTCTCCGTATTGACATCTTCTACCCCACTACTTTTAAGAACTTTTTCTACATCTTTATAGTCTAATTTTGGTGTATCTTCCTCTTCATTCTCTTCCAAAACCTGATGAATTTCTTCGTATACATTTGAAAGGGTGGATGTATTGATTTGATCACCAGCTACTTTTCTGACAACTTCTTCAAACACAATTTTATCCTCAGCAGCAGTCATTATTTCTTCCGCGTTTAATACTTCCTCCATAAAGTGGTAATCCGGTTCATATTTTTTCCCTGTTGAATAAAGTATGTGGTTGACATCGGCAGCATTATCTGTGAAGCACGGGAATAGAAACCCGGATATTGGCGCTTTTAGATTGATAATGGGATCCACGACAAAATTATATTTAAACTCCTTTTCCACATAGTCAAATAGTAATTCTTTTTTCGGATCTTGCGTTTTATTCATGCTGCATAATATAAAAGAATGGGAATAGACTTTATCGCGTTCACTTTCTTCCGCCTCTTCATTCCGGCGTTTCATCGGTTTCATATATTCTCCCCTAATAAAAGTTATAACAATATCCATGTCATATTGCTTATCCTTCAGCATTTTTTCGACCAGACGAAGCATATGGCTTTTCCATTCTTCCGTATCGTTACTTAACAGACCTTGGTGCAGTATTAACTGACTGTTATTTTCCACATCACGTTGGAACTTTAATTCGAATAATTTTTCATCCAGTTGGCCTGATAGTACTTTTTTAAAGTTGTCCATGAATAATTCTTGTTGTTCCTGCTCCAGCAATTCAAATGGTGAACTTTGATGATGATAGATTTCACTCGATTCTTTCAAGATGTATACATGAAAGATTTCATGAATATTTAATAAATCGTTATTTATTTTAAATTGTTTACGAATATTTGCTATATCTTTTTTGTTCAATTTCGCTCACTCCCAGTCGATTATCAGCATGTATGTTTATCTATACATTCTCCCATTCTATCATACAAGCCATTTGTTTCTCCCGCATCTTCTGGTTATTACCAAAAATGATAGGAAGGGAGTATCATATCACATACGTGACATCGCTTACAATAAGTGGGGAAGATATGGGTATCGCTAAATACTAGCTAATGGAATGAAAGGCCGGTGTATGTCTCGGTATAAAGGCTATGTATGGTTTGGATGGTTTCTCTACCGCACTATTTTTGTTGCGTTAATTTCATATATTCGTTTATTAGCTCGTCCAATTCCTGACTAATTTTAACAGTTAATGGATGATTAAGACCTTTCTTGTCACCGGATGCAATCATATCTGTTTTTAATTTTTCAATCTGTTCCCGTAGTTGCTTTTTTGATTTCATTACCTTTTAACCCCAGTTTTCATTTTAAACACTATCGTAAACACTACCCCAACCTGCAAAAAAGCTCAATAGCAAGAAAAAAGTAGTATAATTGTCGTTAAATAACTAATATGTTTGGATTTGTATGTGCAGATAATAAGGCTTATTTGGGTGATCATGGGAAGAATGGCGGAAAGAGTATTCCATTTGGCTAACGAATAACATTAGCGGGCGCTCGTGAAGCAGCTATCCATTCAATGATTTACCGTTGCTGGGTGACATTTCCCGCTATCTATGCCATAATATAACTGTTGAAATATGCAACAAATGAGGTGTCGATATGATCAAAGCATTACTAATTGCCCCATATTCCGGATTGGCCAGAACTGCGGAAAAAATGGATGTTCCAATGGATATTGAATTCGATATAAAGGTGGCAAACTTGCAAGAGGGCGTGGAAATGGCGCGTTTGGCTGAACAGGAGGAGTATGACGTCATTATAAGTCGTGGCGGGACAGCCGCACTTATTCAAGAAGCTGTTTCTATTCCGGTTGTCCATATTGATATAAGCGGATATGATATGCTGCGCGTTTTTACACTCATTCGTGATATTAAGGAAGAAGTTGCACTGGTTGGTTTTGAAAATATTACCCAAGGTGCAGCGACATTGTGCAATATTTTGGAATTGGATGTCCATGTGGTTACGATTCAGAGTGGTGATGAGGTTGGCGGGCGCTTGAAACAGCTTAAATCCCAGGGATATGACGTTGTAATTGGCGATGTGATTACGATTCAAGTGGCTGAACAGATCGGGATGCGCGGTGTCCTCATCACATCCGGTAAAGAAGCCCTTATGGATGCATTGGAAGAAGGGAAAAGGGTTTGCCGGCTTTTTGACAATTTGAAAAAGCAATTTTACTTTTTGCAGGAGTCCTATCGATCCATCCCGTTTCCCATAGTGATGTTAAACAAGGATAACGAGGTAATCGATAAAAATATTTCTTTCCAACGGGACATGGATGATGAACAATTGCTGCAAGAACCGGAGATCATAAAAATGGTTCAAAACGTACGGATGAATGAGACTAGTCAATGGACAGAATGCAGCCGATCTCAATATAAATATGTGGTGCAAGGTTTTCCGGCTAACAAAACGGAACAAATCGTTGGCTTGGTTATTCATGAAATAAAAAGACTAAATCATGAACAGTCCGTTTATATTGAACGTGATTTGGCGCATGTTCCGATTATTGGCGAAAGTGGTCAAGCAAATCGACTAAGAGGCAGCATTACTACATTTGCCAAAGTGAATGAGGCCATTTGTATTTTTGGGGAAAAAGGCACTGGAAAACAAACGATAGCCAAGGAAATACATTTGGCAAAACATGGTCCATTGTCACCATTGGTTATTGTCGAATGCAGCCGTATCACACCTCAAGAGATAACAGAATGGAAACACCATTTGCTTGCAATGCGCAAAGGAAGTCTGCTTTTAAAAGACGTGGATGAAATACCAGTTGCCGTACAGGGGAACTTTTTAGAATTATTGCTTTCAACTAGATTACAAATTTTAGCCTTGTCGAGTACCCCATTAGATACATTGGTGGCTCAGGAAAAATTCAGTAAAGGTCTATATGAAAGAATCGTACAGCAGACCTTACATGTATTACCATTGCGGCAGAGAAAGGAAGATATTCCGGGGTTCGTCAACTATTTTCTCACGGAACTTCATGCAGAAAACGGAAATGAAACATTGGGCGTGAAGCCGGATGCAATGGATCTACTAAAGAGTTATGAATGGGAAGGAAACATCAGCCAATTGAAAAGATTTATTCGGGAGCTGAGTCTCTTGACTGATGGCAACTATATTGAACTTGCTCCAGTTAGAGATTTGGCTGTATGCCTCAACGAGATGAAAGATCAAGCGTATAGCGATAATCTTCCTGTTTCCGGCACATTAAAAGAAATGGAACAACAAATGATTCAAAAGGTTTTGCAAGAGGAAGGAAATAATCAATCACGAGCTGCGAAAAGATTGGGTATTAATCGGTCGACGCTTTGGCGGAAATTGCATGGATAAATAGTGAGTGTAAATATTAATATCAAGTGGAGCCTCAAGCCAGGCTTCTTTTTATTGCAAAATAAAACAAATAACCCCTTTTGCTATTATTTTTACATAAATAAACTGTTGCATTTTATATCATAAATAATTATAATATGGTTATGAAATCGCTTAATAGATAGCTGGTGTTTCATCGTAAAACACTTAGCCGATTACAAGGGGGATTCAACGTGAAAATCAAAGCATTTCTGGAAAAGGTTCCTGGAGGCATGATGGTCGTCCCATTATTGATAGCGGCTACAATCAATACGTTTGCGCCGGACCTACTGAGAATTGGTAATTTTACGCAGGCATTATTTGTGGATGGATCAAGTACACTCATTGCATTATTTCTGCTATGTACAGGTGCGCAGATTAATCTTCGCAATGTCGGAGTTAGTCTTGGCAAAGGCGCTACACTGCTGGCCACCAAATGGGTAGTTGGTGCAGTTGTTGGTTTGATCGCCTATATTTTTGCTGATTCAAATGGTTTATGGCTAGGACTGGCACCTATTGCCATTATTGCTGCTATGACGAACAGTAATGGTGGGCTATATGTGGCACTTGTCGGTCAATATGGGGGCAAAACGGATCGAGCAGCATATTCATTGTTGGCATTAAACGATGGACCATTCTTTACCATGGTAGCTTTGGCCATCTTTGGTGCGATGGGATTTGTTAATGGTATGTTTTCTGTCGTTTCATTCATTTCCGTATTATTACCGATTATTGTCGGTATGGTGTTAGGTAACCTGGATGAAGAGATGAGAAAGTTTCTTGATAAAGGGAGCTCCATGCTTATTCCATTCTTTGCTTTTGCTTTAGGAATGGGCATTGATTTTGGAAGCATCATTCATGGCGGTTTAGGCGGTGTGATTCTTGGGTTATTAACTGTATTCGCAACAGGAACAGCTGGATACTTTGTCTTTAAAGCATTCAAATGGAACCCAATTGCAGGTGCTTCAGAAGGGTCTACAGCTGGAAATGCTGTTGCAACACCAGCTGCAATTGCGGCAGCTAGCAGTTCTTTTGCAGCGAATGTGGAACTGGCTACGGTTCAGGTTGCAGCATCAGTTGTAACGACCGCTATTTTATTGCCATTTTATATTGGATTTTTGACAAAACGTCTAGAAAAGAAAGGCATTACTGTACCGGATGATTATATAATAGATGATTCGCCGAAAGATGCCTCTCATGCAAGTTCTTAATAAAGAGGGATAGACATGGAAAAGAAAATTGGAATTATTGCAGATGACCTAACTGGAGCAAATGACAGCGGGGTCCAGCTCACAGAAAAGGGAATCAGCACTTCAGTATTTTTTGATTTGCCGCAACATGCAGACCTGCTGGATAGTGGTATTGTTATTGATACCAATTCCCGTGCCCTGTCGCAAAAACAAGCTTTTGATGTAACCAAACAGGCTGCACGTTTTCTCAAGGAGTCAGGGTATAAGCATATGTATAAAAAAATGGATTCCACTTTACGTGGGCATATCGGGACAGAATTACAAGCGGTATTTGAGGCGTTTCCGGTCGATTTTGTTGTGATTGCCCCGGCATATCCGCAACTAGGGAGAACAACCGTTGATGGTGTGCATTTTGTTAACGGAACGGAACTAGCAGCAACTGAAGCGGCAAATGATCCGAAACACCCTGTGAAGGAATCATTCATTCCCAAAATCATTGAAAACGAAATTGGCAAGAAGGTCGGATTGCTTAAACGAGCTGATTTCAGCAAAAACTTGTCAGATTTTCGGGATATACTCAACCATTTTAAAGAAAGAAATATACATTATCTCGTTTGCGATGTCCAAACACAAGGAGATCTTCAAAAACTTGCAGCTAAAATAACAACTGTTACGAGCGATGTGATTTGGGCAGGATCTGCAGGGCTGGCTGAAGTACTGCCTGATGTTCTAGGTATTGCACAAGAAAAACAAACCGAACATGTTGATTGTGCAGAGTATGTCATGACGGTATGTGGCAGCTTATCTTCCATCACACAAAAACAAGTAGCATACGCGAAGGCACAGTCGAAAGTTAGCGGTGTGGAGATAGATAGCATACGAATATTTTCAAAGGACTGGAACAGCATCAGCAGACAATACGTAAACAGCTGTTTGGAAGCACTGGAACACGGAAACGATATTGTTCTACATGTTCCTTCTGATGAGCGGACAAGAAACGAAGTACAAAAAAAAGGCAAAGCACTTGGATTAACGGATAATCAAATCGGGGAACATGTATCCAAAGCACTGGCTGAAATTATTTTGCAGGTTACAAAAGAAAACGACCAATTAACTGGTTTCATGTTGACCGGCGGAGATACGGCAAAAGATACGACACGTCATTTAGGTGGAATTGGTTTTAATTTAATGAAACAAATTGAAACAGGCATTCCACTGGGAACGTTAATTGGTACAAGCAAGACATTCACTGTGGTGACCAAAGCAGGTGCCTTTGGCGGGAAAGATTCCATTTATTACGCCATGCAGGAAATGAAAGGGGTAAGTAAACAATGAGCAAGAAACCGATAATTGGAATTACGATGGGTGATGCAGCCGGGGTTGGCCCGGAAATTATCGTAAAAAGCCTACAAAATGAAACAATATATAAGCAGTCCCATCCGATTGTCATTGGTGATGCAAAAATGCTGGAGCGCGCTGCCAACGTTTTAAATGAAAATATTGTCATTAACAAAATCGATGGTCATGCAGACCTGACAAATACAAACTTTGGTGAAATTGCTTGTTATGACCTTGATTTGCTACCGGCAGACCTTCCTTTTGGACAAGTATCTGCAAAAGCGGGCGACGCGGCATTTCAATATTTGAAAACAGCGATAGAACTGGCAAACGAAGGGAAAATAGATGCCATTTGTACAGCACCTCTAAATAAAGAGGCTTTGCATAAAGGTGGACACAATTATCCTGGTCACACGGAAATTTTGGCTGAACTAACAGGAACGAAGGAATTTTCCATGATGTTATCATCGCCAAAATTGAAGGTTATCCATGTGACAACACACATCGGCTTACTGGATGCTATCCATTCGATCAAGCCGGAAAGGGTGTACAATGTGATTCGCCTCGCGCATGAAACATTGTCGAAATCGGGTATCAATCAGCCTAAAATCGGTATTTGCGGCATTAACCCACATGCAGGTGAAAATGGGTTGTTTGGTTACGGAGAAGAAGAGGAAAAAATCATTCCTGCTGTAGAAAAGGCTAAAACAGAAGGCATTACAGTTGAGGGTCCGCTTCCAGCTGATACATTATTCTTTCGTGCTCAACGTGGCGACTTTGACATTGTTGTTGCGATGTACCATGATCAAGGACATGGACCGATCAAAGTGTTGGGACTTGAAGCCGGTGTAAACATTACCGTTGGGTTACCAATTATCCGGACCAGTGTGGATCATGGAACAGCTTTTGACATCGCGGGAAAAGGTATTGTTGATGAAAGAAGCATGTTAGAGGCGCTTCGTCAGTCGATTGAATTAGCGCCAACTGAGTGATGGAGTTTCGACGATATAAATCGAATAGGTATTAAGGTGGCGAATAATCTCTGCTGAATTTTTGGCAGAGGTTATTTTTTTATATTAGTTCTTGACTAAAAGGAATAGTCCAAGAGCCATTTGTTCGAAGTATTATTTTTAGAATAGTTCAATTAATGGACCTATTAAAACGAAGAAATAACTTTCATAACTGAATAATCAATAGTATAATGGACTTGTTATACAAGGAGGTTATGCTATGTCGTCTAATAATCAAAATATTCAAGATATCCCGCAGAAAGGTTTCTTTGGACATCCGAAGGGGTTGTCTACGCTTTTTTTCACTGAATTTTGGGAGCGTTTCTCTTATTATGGTATGCGCGCGATTTTATTATTTTATATGTACTATGAAATCTCAAAAGGCGGCCTGGGGATGGATCATGGAACGGCTGCATCGATTATGGCCGTTTACGGTTCTCTCGTGTATATGTCCGGAATTATCGGCGGCTGGATTGCCGACCGATTGCTGGGAAGTGCTCGTACCACTTTCTATGGCGGTATCCTGATCATGTTCGGTCATATTGTTCTTTCTTTTCCGGGAAGCATAACAGGATTGTTCGTATCTATGGCCTTGATTGTCATTGGGACAGGACTGCTTAAACCGAATGTTTCCAATATTGTTGGTGATTTGTACAGTAAAGAAGACTATCGCCGTGATTCTGGTTTTAGTATATTCTATATGGGAATCAATATGGGTGCACTTATTGCGCCGTTAATTGTCGGAACTGTTGGACAGGAATATAATTTTCACCTTGGGTTTAGCCTGGCAGCCATTGGAATGTTTATTGGTTTGATCATGTTCATCTTTACCAAGGGAAAATATTTGGGACCGGCTGGGACGAATGTGCCCAACCCGCTAACAGCAGCTGAGCGTAAACTTGTATTTGGTCGAATTGGTATTGCTGCGCTTATTGTGATTATTTTGGGTGCCATTTCCATTTATACAGGGCTTTTAACAATCGACCGGTTTACCATGCTTGTTAGTATTTGCGGTATTGTTATTCCAACTATCTATTTTATTGTCATGTATCGAAGCCCGAAGACAACAAAAGTGGAGCGTTCCCGATTGCTGGCTTATATTCCGATGTTTATTGCAGCCATCATGTTTTGGGCAATTCAGGAACAAGGATCGATCATTCTGGCTCGTTACGCAGATCAGCGAACACAGCTTCATTTCGCCGGGTTGGAAATTCAATCATCCTGGTTTCAATCATTGGATCCACTATTTATCGTTATTTTCGCACCAGTTTTCGCATGGCTTTGGCTTAAACTCGGGAATCGGCAACCATCGACTCCGACGAAATTTTCGATTGGGTTAGTTTTTGCAGGTCTTTCATTTATCGTGATGATTATCCCTGCTTTAATGAATGGAACGGATACACTTGTTAGTCCATTATGGTTGGTACTCAGCTTCTTCCTGGTTGTTATAGGGGAATTATGTTTATCACCAGTTGGTTTATCAGCAACCACCAAGCTTGCACCGGCAGCATTTTCTGCACAAACGATGAGTCTATGGTTCTTATCTAATGCTTCAGCACAAGCCATTAATGCACAGATTGTTCGGCTATATTCGTTTGACACGGAAGTTTTATACTTTGGTGTGATCGGCGGAATTTCTGTTCTTCTTGGTTTACTGCTATTTATTACATCGGGAAAAATTCATCAGCTAATGCGCGGGATTGATTAACGCGGTGCTGGAAAAACTGCTAGTAGTAAAGTGCTAGCAGTTTTTTAATGGAGGAATTCACTCAAAAGACCCACTGTAGCCTATATGTCAAGTGGTTCCTGGAGTCTCCCTTTTCTTAAAATGAATACAAACAAATGTTCTTGACTTTGGCTGATTTGTGGAATATCATATTGTTAAGATGAAAGAGAAATCAAATTGTTTAGTGACTGCTTGGAAACCTTGAAGAATAACCTTTGATAGAAAAAACAATAAAGATTAAACCAACGAAATTGCTTACGTGTGAGATCTTCTCTTAACTTAATATACAATATACAAGAAATGGTGCGATGATACGATGGCAAAAAAATATTATGCTGTAAAAAAAGGTAAAAAAACTGGTATATTTACGAGTTGGGATGAATGTAAATGCAACGTGCTTGGGTATTCAGGGGCTGTGTATAAAAGTTTTACCAGTAAAACAGATGCGGAAAGTTACTTACAGGGATCCAATGGTGAAGAAACAAAAGACGCAGCTTCCGAATCAGAAGTTGTGGCATATGTTGATGGTAGCTTCAATAAGGCAACCTCTGAATTTTCTTATGGTGCTGTCGTGTTTTTTCAGGGACAGCAACATCGCTTTTCCGCAAAATTTAATGATCCGGAATTGGCAGCAATGCGAAATGTTGCCGGCGAATTAAAAGGAGCAGAAAAGGCCATGGCTTTTGCTGTTGAAAACGGAGCGAAGAGTCTAGCAATTTATCATGATTATGAAGGCATTGCTAAATGGTGCACAGGGGAATGGCAGGCCAAAAAAGAGGGAACCATTGCTTATAAGCGATATTATGATGATGTAAAAAAGGATGTAGATATTTATTTTGTTAAGGTAAAAGGTCATTCTGGTGATAAATATAATGATTTAGCTGATGAGCTGGCGAAAGATGCCTTTGCCTGAATGAATTGTGTAGTAAAGATTACCAAGGTTCTTCAGTATTTAAAAATAGGCGATATGACAATGGACGCGCATGTTGTTGTATCGTTTTTTTATGGAATTTCCAGCAAATTAATTGACCAGCCTTTACTTGGGGAAAAATGTCATATATGGACAAGAAAAGTTTTTAATGCCATTTTGACAATAGGTTTCAGGCAAGACCCGCAAAAAAGGGCATGATTATAGTTATAGTTATTAACTATGAGCCGACGTACCTATTCGTAGGGACAAAATAGAGACTGAATTTCAATGTCCTGTTAATATTAAAAGAAAGTCATCTAAACAAAAGCTGGCAAAAACAATACATTGTGGAGGTTACTGCTTAACATGATCATTGAAATGATAGCACAGAATGGATATGAAGCAAGCAAGGCAGAAAAATTTGGAGCAAGCCGTATTGAGTTGGTATCGGCTATTCAGGAGGGTGGATTAACGCCAAGTTACGGGACAATCAAACAAGTGTTAAAAATGGTTTCCATACCTGTTCAGGTGATGATTCGGCCGCACAGTTACCATTATTTTTACACCGATCGTGAAATGGAAATTATCCGGGAAGATATACATATGGCACTGGATGCTGGTGCAGCAGGGATTGTCATTGGCGCATTGAATGAGGATAGGACAATCAATGAACCGATACTGGAATCTGTCATTTCTTCATTTCCGCAAGTGGATATTACATTTCACCGGGCATTTGATGAGGTTCCATCGCAAATTGAAGCTTATCAAACATTAGCGAAATATCATCAGAACGTCAAACGAATTTTAACATCAGGGGGGAAAAGCAATTGTTTGGAAGGAAAAATAAATCTGCGAAACCTGGTAGAAATGGCAAACAAATTAAATGGCCCAAAAATAATGCCTGGATCAGGGTTGTCTCCTGAAAATATACAGGAAATTCATTGGGATGTAGGTGCTGATCAATACCATTTTGGCAAGGCTGTAAGGGTGGATCAGACTTTTGAGAATGGAATAGATGAAAAGGCTGTGGGTATGATTCGTAATGCATTATTGTGAACGGGTGAATACAAAAATGGAGTATTACCATACATTTTCTGATTAAAAAGTTAAAAAGGGAACATGGTGAAATTTTCGAATATTTAATGAATCCAAGTCCATTAAAAGGGACAATAACCGATAGATGACTCATTTAATACAACTGACAGCAAAACATACAAAACAGACGATAAGATTGGTATCGGACTTCCAAACGTCCCCATACACCATGAAATAAGGTGAAGATCATCTAATCTTCTGGAACAGCTAAACAAAACACGCGCATTCAGCTTTGCCGGAAATTTGTTTTGTTTGTTTAATGTTTAAAGGATGAAGTCAATACAAAAATGCACATGAAGGAGCTGTTTTGCTTGCATGTAAGCAGTGTTTACAAAAAGGGGAGTAAAGAAATAAACGAAGATGCCTGTCTCATGAATGAAAAAGCGGGGATTTACGCTGCGATTGATGGTGCAACAGGGCTATATGGTGTACCAGGATATATTGCATCTTATGCTGTAAAAGAGGAATTAAATAAGGCAACAGGTGATCAATCTCTTTTTACTTATATTACATTAGCAAATGATAGGATCCAAAAGGAAACCATGAATTATTATGAAGCAAACATAAAACAATCAGGTGTGACTAATTTTTTGCAAATTCCAAAGGTCAAAAGGAGTTCTACTGCCCTTGCTGCCATAAAAATAGCTCCCGATGATTCATTTTTGGAATATGTTCATGCTGCGGATTGTATGCTTTTTCTTCAATATGAAACAGGTACAATAAGGATGGTTACGCATGATTTGCTGCAGGATTTGGACAATATAGCAATACATAAGCTTGTTGAAGAGCGAGAAAAAGATACAAACCGCCAATTGAGTCTAAGTGATTTGTCGGAAACAGTGAAGCCAATTTTAAAGGAGAATCGCGGTAAAGCAAATACATATGGCGGATATAGTGTTATAGACGGCAGTGAGGAGGTACTGGATTTCTTGGAAAGGGGAAGGATTTCATTAAATAGGGTTTCAAAGATGTTGTTGGTAAGCGATGGTTTGCTCTTGCCGCAGAAGCTGGATGAACGAGATGCGTGGATGAAAACAGCTCATCTAGCATTTTCTAATGGTTTGGATCAATTGGTAACGGAGGTGGAGAAGCGAGAGAACGATGATCCGCATTGTGTTACATACCCAAGATTTAAAAGGATGGATGATAAAACAGGAATTTTGATCGAGTTGTAAGAGAAATTTTTTTGTGTACACAAAAGATTGGTTAGCTATTTTTGAAGCGACCAAAGAAACAATCTTCAGTGAGGCAATATAGAAGGGCATCATTTCGGTTTGCCAAGCGATATTATTGATAAGATATAAGAAAAAGAGCAAAATAGAGAGGAATTAAAATCGAAAAAGGAGCTTAATATCAATGCATGCAAAAGAATTGAGAGAAAAAATAAATTCCTACTGCCAAGAATATGATAGTTTGTACGGCAAGTTAGTAAAACCGATTAATGAAATGCTTATCGATGTTGATGCAGATATATCAGAAAAAACGGCGAATCAAATATTAGAAAACCTTCAATTATTTCATGAAGGGAAAAAATATATTGCAGATTGCCATCTAGACGAAAGTAATAATTTTTTGGAGGACGGTATTGAAGAATTAAAAAAAGGTAACCTTGCTGATGGTGCCCTGCAAATATTTGGGGCAGGGTTAAATTTTGCTAGTTTTTCAACGAAAGCCGCTTCAGTAAAAAATATTAACCCCCATAAAATGTTAGATGAGCGATTTAAATTGTTAAAGAAATCATTGGATGAAGATAGAGGGTAGAAGTTTTTGTACCACAAATTTTGTCGAAAGAGAATAAAGATGTAATTATACAGTGCTAAAAAAGGATGCCAGCTCCTAAGTGGGAGAGGCATTCTTTTTTTCATAATTAAAATGTATCCCAGAGTATTTTTACGTCATTGAGATAAGTGAACAAAATGGACGTTGGGTAATATTAGCTGTTTAGCTTAACTGTCAATCATGTTATATAAAAGTTTGCCTTTGGTTACGTTGCTGTCTTTGAGGCAAAATGACCATACCTTGCCTATATATTTTATGCGCCGGTAGAGTGCACTAAATTATTTTAATTGAACAAGTCATTAATTTTTCCTATAATTAATAAGATTAAGATTAAAATTCTGTGTCTTATTTTCAGTTTAGTAGATAACCCGTTAAACCCACGACTCAAACTATTGCGTTCATTTACAAGCTGTTTCGAAGTTAAATGAAATAAGAAGGTGGTAGGCATGCTAGAAATTATCGTACCATTAGCATTATTGTTTATAATTGCCTTGGTTAAGCAAATACCTAAGATTGGTGGTGATATTAGAGTCGCTCTTATTGCAGCTGCCATTTCATCCGCGGTTATTTCCGGGTTGCATCCAGCTGAAACACTTCTCGCATTTATCGACGGGATTGATCGCTTGTCCTGGATTATTATGCTGTCCGTGTTTGGAAGTTTGTATGCTGAATCCCAGGCTAAATTAGGCACCATTGATACCACTTTGAATACGCTTCGTTCTGCTTTTGGAAATTCGCCAAAGGGATTGATTGTCGCAATATTTATTACGTTAATTCTGGCTGGGTCTTTACTTGGGGATGCAATCGCAGCTGCTACCGTCATTGGATTTCTCGTTATCCATTCACTAACCGAATTAAAATTAAAGCCGGAACAAATTGGCATGATTATTTTACTTGGTGCTTCCATCGGCTCTATTATGCCTCCGATTACGCAAGGTGTTTTTTTATCGGCCTCACTGGTCGGTATTGATCCTGGCCCTGTTATAAAACTTGCATACATAACCGTTACCTTCGGCGGCATATTTGCTATTCTGGAATCGCTCCGTTTTGTCCGCGGAAAGAAAATGCCCCAAGAATTAATTCCAGAAAAATCTGTTGTGCGAATTTTAAAGGAAAGATGGAAGACGCTGATTCCACTATTTGTTCTCATTGCAATCATCCTGGCTAACACACTGTTTGATTATAATATTTTCACGGAATTTGCCGTTTTAACTTTTGTTGTGGAACCTTTACAAGAGATTAAAATTTTACAAGGAGTGACATTTGAAGTTGTAAGTGCGATCATCATTGCCTTTTTGGTCAGCTTCTTATTTCCATCTGTTCGCAAAGATACAAAAGCAATATTCAAAAATGGATTAGTAAAAGTCAATCGAACCGTACAGATTCAGCTGTGTGCAGGAATTATGGTCGGGGTCTTTTATGCATCAGGGTTGATTGACAAGGTTGCCCTAATGACCGAGGGATTGGCTTCTTCCATGGTGAAATTAGGAGGAGCACTCTCGATGGTGGTTGTCGGCATGCTCACCGGATCTCAGACAACTTCCCAATCCGTGATCGTTACCTTTCTTGCCCCAATTCTTGAAAACATGAATGTAGATCCCGATTTGATTGCTTTAGGTGCTTCCCATATTGCTGCAGCAGGTCAAAATATGCCACCGGTAGGGTTAACAGCATTTGTTGTCTGCGGGCTAATTGGTGGGATACTAAATAAACAGGTAGATCCCGTAAAGGTAATGATGCTTGCGCTGCCAAACTCATTATACTTTTTAGCTATCGGATTGGTGGTGTGGTTCATCTAACATGAATATGAAAAAATTAGGGATTTTGATGCTTGATACAAGTTTTTACCGACCAAAGGGTGATATTGGAAACCCAGAAACATTTCCGTATCCTGTGGCATACCAGATGGTGGAAAAAGCGACAGTAAAACGGGCTGTGAAAATGAGTGATTCCATATTAATTGGATCGTTCATTCAATCGGCAATGCATTTACAGAATAAAGGGGTAAAGGCAATTACAACCAGTTGTGGCTTCCTTGCCCTTTTTCAGCAGGAAATCCAAAGTCAATTGCACGCCCCGTTTTATTCTTCCAGTTTAATGCAAATTCCCCTCGTACATATGTTATCAGGCGGAAAAGTTGGTGTACTTACAGCAAGGAGAAAAAGTCTGACAGTAAACCATTTGCAAGGTGTAATGGCACATCAGACACCTGTTGCCATCGAGGGAATGGATGACATGCCAGCTTTCACAACAGCCATTGTTGATGAGACACATGCTTTGGATATGAAGAAGGTCTCGGTCGAGATGAAGCAAGCCGTTACCAGACTGTTAGACAATCATCCAGATGTAAAAGCCATTGTTTTGGAATGTACGAATATGCCTCCGTATAAACGTTTTATAAAAGAAGTAACAGATCTGCCGGTATTTGATATTGTAACGTTAAGCAATTACGTGGTGGGGGCGTTGGATTAGTTGGCTGTGGTAAAGCATTTTTTTAAAAAAGAGTGGAAGGTAAGCTGTCGCAGGATGGGGACAGTCCTCTTCCGTTTGCTCCTTCTCCCTTTAGATTTTCGATAATTCCTAGTTTGTGGCCTCTCTATATGACTTTATTCTTACTATTTTTAATGTCATCAACTAAATACCTGCATTTTTCGCTTATTGTGTCTAGTACATATTTATCAATTCACAGAATTCAAATTAAAACTACAGGAAATGACAATATTTTTCATGGGAATCAATTATAATATAGTGAATTTACTGAATCTATGGATTGATACAGGTGATGGAAGATGTGAAGACTTAAACGCAGACTTGTATAATGCTTTCATTTCCTTGCGTGCAATAGGCTTTACGCTTGGTTCAATCCATTTTTATGTGCATAAGATCGACTTTCATGGATATACGATCAACTTAAAGTCGGATTCGATCGCCATTCACATGCATATGATCAAACCGAATCAATCAACTCTCACGCATGTCCACTTAAGATTAGTAGACGACTTTTTTAGCGGTTTGAGCTTGCTCGTCCTGAACCTACAGTCAATCCATGGTGAAAGGAACAAGAAGGAGGGAATGAAATAGGAACTGGTAACGGAAGATTTTGCGTAAGTGTAAGAAGAAAGATGTAAGAACTTAATCAACTGTACGTTTTTAAAGGTTATACCAAACAGTATGGAGGGATAAAACATGATACATCGCAACAAAAAGCTGTTATCCATTTTCATGGGATTATTACTTCTCTTTTCTAGTTTAATTGTACAAGGCGGAACCGTGTACGCAAATGATACTGAACATGAACCGGAAAACCCTGGGATAAAAGCGGAGCAATTGGCTGAAGGCGACCAAGGGATGGTTGTCACCGCACATCCGTTAGCCTCAAAGGTTGGAGCTGATGTACTAAGACGTGGCGGCAATGCAGTAGATGCGGCTGTTGCAATTCAATATGCACTGAATGTTGTGGAGCCGATGATGTCTGGAATTGGTGGCGGCGGATTTATGATGTACTACGATGCAAAAACAGAAGATATATCTGTTATCAATAGCAGAGAGCGTGCCCCAGCTGGTGCAACACCGGATATGTTTATGACAAGTGATGGTACGGTCATGCCGTTTCCGGATCGGGTGGAAAGCGGGCGATCGGTTGGAGTGCCTGGAACATTGAAAGGACTGGAAACTGCACTGTTCAAATGGGGAACGATGCCAATGGATGAACTGATTCAGCCTGCAATCAACATGGCTGAGGATGGAGTAGAAGTCAATTGGGTTCTGGCCGATGCGATTGCAGGAAACACAGAGAAACTATCGCGGACTGCTGCCAAAGATGTGTTTCTTCCAAACGGAGAGCCACTAAAGGAAGGTGATCTTCTTGTCCAGAAAGATCTCGCGAAAACATTTAAACTCATTGCCGATCAAGGTACAGACGTATTCTATGATGGCGAAATTAGTTTAGCGCTTGCTGATGTTGTTCAGGATTTTGACGGCAGTATGGCTACCGCTGATCTAAAGCGTTACAATGTGACCGAAGATGCGCCTGCTTGGGGAGATTACCAGGGGTACGATATAGCATCGATGCCTCCGCCGAGTTCTGGTGGATTAACTATGTTACAGTTGCTCAAGATGTTTGAAAAGATGGATCTCACGCAACATGATGTGCGTTCTCCGGAAAAATATCATTTGATGACCGAAGCATTGCATCTTGCTTATGCTGACCGTGGGGCTTACATGGGTGATCCGGAATATATCGATGTTCCAAAAGATGGATTACTTCATCCAGACTATATAAAGCAACGTGTTGATTTAATTGACCCTGACCATGCAAATCAAGACGTTCAGCCCGGTGACCCATGGGATTTTCAGAAAGGCGATCCAGGGCAAGTCGTTGAGCAAATCGATGATAAAATAAATGGGGAAACCACGCATTTCACTGTTGCTGACAAATGGGGGAACCTTGTTTCTTATACCACGACTAATGAGCAGTTATTTGGATCAGGGATTATGGTGCCGGGCTATGGTGTCATGTTAAATAACGAATTAACTGATTTTGATGCGATTCCTGGTGGAGCAAACGAGGTTCAGCCAAATAAACGGCCGTTAAGCAGCATGACGCCAACGATTATTTTAAAGGATAACAAGCCATTCATGACGGTAGGATCACCAGGTGGGACAACCATTATCGCCTCAGTCATGCAAACCATTGTAAATACCATTGGTTACAATATGGATTTGAAAGATGCGATTGAAGAGCCACGCATCTTTAGCAGCAGCTATCCGACCATCCGCTGGGAGAATGGTGTTCCGGACAACGTAAGAGGTCAGCTTGAACAGATGGGGCATACTTGGGAAACAAAACCAAAGGAAATCGGAAATGTCAATAGCACGATGTTTGATGACGAAAAAGGAGTATATGTTGGTGCTGCTGATTCCACCAGGGAGGGCATGGCAATTGGTTTGTCGTCACCAAGCCTTCCTTATATGAAAGAACTGGTAGATCAGTATGCGCGATTTAATGATATCAAAGATGCTGATGCAGCCAGATTACTAAAAACTCATTTGACAGCTGTTGCCCATTACAAAGATACGGGAAAAACGGACAAGGCTGTGAAACATATGCGAGGATTGAAGCAACTCATGGAACGACAAAAACGACAAAAACTAATTTCTGATCAGGCTTATGAGGTATTGAAATCAAATGCCGATTCTTTGCTGGAGGATTGGGAGGAAAGTTGAATGTATGAAACAGACGAACTTGGTTGGAATAAAAAGATCAGTAATAAATGTATTTCATAGGAAGTAAATGTATCGATAAAGAATAAGTTTAAACGGGATGGAAGCAGTTAATGTTTCTATCCCGTTTTTAAATTTTACGGTGGATTTCCCAACTTTGAAATGCGGGATGTGGGTCAGCACCTCATTACAATCTATTTTTTCTTTACCCAGATAGATTGGGACCATTACCGCACTCCTTTGTTTATTTAAACCTAACCGAAATTAAGCCTAAAATTAATCAAAGACCTCTTCTCTGTTACCAAGAAGAATGTTTGTTTCACCCCTCGGATTTACTTCCCGAGGCCAGCAGATGGGGTCAAACCACAAGCAATCTTTGCCTGTTTAAAATCCCACCACACTGTATACATAGGGGATTCCACACCTATGTAGCCTGCGCGAGGCAATCGCTTTTTGGCTTTCTTTCCGATATTAACTGCACTGTTGATATCTCTCGAAAGCATGGTACCGCAGTTTACACATGTAAAGCTGCGAATGGATGGATCCTTTTTCTCGTGATGACCACAGACACAACAGGTTTTGGTTGTATCCCGTTCATCAATCTTTTGATAATGCTTGCCACTTTTTGCTTGCACCCAGTTTAATATACGGCGAAACTGTCCAACTGGTGTTTGATTTAACATGGCTCTTCTCATTGACCCGTATTTCGGTACATCGGGAGTTGGTGTATAGTCACCAATGTAAATGGCATCGTAACGCTTGGAAAAATAATGCGCATAGCTAAATAACAACGTCTTCATTTGTTCTCGACGTTTTAATTGCGCCTTTTCCAAAGCATGATTAAGTCTTTTCCAACGTTTGCTTGTCTCAAAATACGTAACCTTTGGGGTGCATACCAGCTTATTAAACTTTTCACATTTGTCCCGTTTTGATTTGATTTCATCGATTCGTTTATCCCAATACTTCAACAGTGCATTCATCGATTTCAATTCATATGATTTTCCATCACTGCCTAATCCTACCGCCAAATTCTTATGGTTGGGATCAAATACAATAAACGATTGTTCCTCTATTTTGGTGATTTCCTTGGCATCTTCTATTGTAAAAATGGCATAATACGAATCCAGATCCTTTGTAATGCGAAGGGTTTTGA
>NZ_JBFNXI010000044.1:0-27750 GCF_040812445.1 Lentibacillus sp. L22
ATGGTACAAAAATTGAAGCGAACGCCAATAAGTTCACCTTTGTGTGGCGGAAATCCGTTGAAAAATATAGTGATAAGCTAATCGAAAAGTCCAATCAACTGTATGATGAGCTGTTGGAGAAGGAGATCATCCCGGCAATAGAGCGAGAAACAGAAGAGGAACTTTCCGTTAAAGAAATGGGAGAAGTAGTCGAAAAGTTAGATGAAAAGGTTGAGGAATACGATAAAAAAATCGAAGCTTGTGAGGTTGGTAGCGAACGAAAGAAAATCCGTTCCGAACGTAAATTTCCAAAACAAGCTCGCAAGCAGTTTAACGATTTCATCACTCGTAAGCAAAAGTATCAAAACGATATGGAGAAATTCGGGGACCGTAACAGTTATTCAAAGACAGATCCGGATGCGACGTTTATGCGCATGAAGGACGACTACATGAAGAACGGTCAATTGAAAGCTGGTTACAATGTCCAGATTGCAACGGAAGGTCAATACGCGCTCGCTTACGATGTTTTCCCAAACCCGACGGATACACGCACTTTAATTCCTTTTCTCGACTCGATTGAAGAAAACTTTTTCGAACTGCCGGAACACATTGTCGCGGATGCCGGATATGGCAGTGAACAGAATTATGAAGATATCATCGAGAATCGAAATCGAACGCCACTTATTACATACAATCAATATCGAAAGGAGAAGAAAAAGAAGCATAAGAACAACGCTTTTCATGTAGATAATTGGGATTATAATGAGGACGAAGATACTTTTCTGTGCCCAAATGGACGGAAAATACGGTTTAGTCATCATTCCAAACGAACAGACAGGTACGGATTCACCCGTGAATTTAAAGTGTACGAATGTGAGGACTGTTCGGGCTGTCCACTCCGCGATTTATGTACGAAAGCAAAAGAAGGAAACAACCGAAAAGTCTACATGAATGAAAAGTGGGAGTCCCAAAAAGAATATGTACGTGCGAAGCTTTCAGACGAGAAAACTGGTGAAATTTACGGAAAACGTAAAATTGACGTAGAACCAGCGTTCGGTTTCTTGAAGGCTAATTTGGGTTTCACTCGTTTTTCTGTCAGAGGAAAACAGAAGGTGAAAAATGAATTAGCCTTCGCATTGATGGCGGTGAACTTGAGAAAGTACACCGCCACGAACAGTAAATTAGTACCGGAAGATAGAAACAACTCCACAAAAAAGGTTCCAAGCAAACTTTTGATTTGCTTGGAACCTTTTTATTTACTATTTTTGGCTAGTTATGTCCCAGCCTCTTCTTGTTGTTTCAACCACATATTTATCTCACAGCATGATTTTCCAACCGGCTTTCCAAATTCTTTCGTAAAAAGTCTGGAATTGGTACTGTTTTTTGCTCAACATAATTGTAACAAACAACTGTTGCTGAACCTTCCGCAATAACAACGTCTGACTCCATATTTGTGATTATATGATGAAGGCGAAAACTTTTCGTCCCAATCCGGTCAACAGTCGTCGCCACCCTTAGATGTTCCCCTGCAAATGCTTGGGAAACATAATCACAGGAAGTTGAGGCTAAAATAAAATTTAATGTAGAATTTCCATGGTTAGTACGCATTCCCAATGTTTTGAATAGCTTTGTCCGTGCTTCCTCCAAATATAGAAAATAACTGACATTATTCACATGGCCAGCTGCATCGGTTTCGCAAAAACGGACGTAGACCTCAATATCATGTGCTGATGCCATCAAATCCCTCCATTCTCGTCCGCCTTTGATTCACGGTTTGCTTATGCATACAATAGAAAATTCACTGTCCCTTTAATAACTTCTTTCCCATCTTGGTTTACTGCCATTACTTGAAAATTCAATTGCTTTTCGTTCACTTCTTTTAATCTTGCCTTTAAGGTAATCAGATCCTGTAAGAAAACCATTCCGGAAAAGCGTATCTGGTAATCTTGGATAAATCCATCTTCCAAATAAGGAGTGAATAATTTAGCGAGATTTCCCATTGTCCACATGCCATGAGCAATAATACCAGGCAACCCAGCTTTTTTGGCCTCATCGTCAATCGTATGAATTGGATTATAATCCCCAGAGGCCCCAGCATATTTAATTAGATCGATTCGTGACACAGGGTCAAGTGTTACTTCCGGAAGTGATTCCCCTTGTTGTAAATCGAGTAATTGTTTCATCGTACCAGTTCCTTTCTCACCGCTTCGGTAATGATAACTACCTGTTCCTCCGTGAAGATGGTTTTACCTTCAAGGTCTTCTCCATATCTTTTTAAAACAATAAATCCCATCAGTCCATTATTTCCTTTTTTTTCATAGTAATCGGCGACTTCGGAATAACAATAAATCGTTTCTCCTACAAGTAATGGTCGTTCATAATGATAGGTTTCTTCTCCGTGAATTAAGCCTTTATTTGGCAAGGTTAAATCATTGATCTCCCCAAATTCGAAAACCCGGGGAAATGTTGGCGGGGCAATATTCCCGCCATATCGTGACTTTTTCCCATATGCTTCATCAATAAATATCGGATGAGGATCCTTGATGGCCTCCGCAAATTTTTTGACCATTCCTCGTTCTACCACATTTTTAATTTTTTCCGACCGTTTTCCAATTGCATCGGCAAACATGTTTATCCACCTCTTCTTCTTGAGATAATTAGTCCTTTGGCCCTCCGGCAACATAGATCACTTGACCATTTACGAATGACGATGCTTCATCAGCGAAAAATGCCACCGCATTAGCAATGTCTTCCGGTTTTCCACTTCTGCCAACCGGTATCTGACTGACACTTGCTTCCACTAATTCATCAAATGAAATACCTATTCGTTCAGCAGTTGCTTTTGTCATATCAGTTTCAATGAATCCTGGTGCAACTGCATTTACGGTAATGCCGAATTTACCAAGTTCAATCGCCAGGGTTTTGGTTAACCCCTGTAATCCGGCTTTTGCGGTAGAATAGTTCGCTTGTCCACGATTACCCAATGCTGATGTTGATGATGTATTAATAATCCGGCCATATTTATTCTTCACCATGTATTTTTGCGCTGCCCGGGCGGCATTGAACGATCCTTTCAAATGGACATCCATGACCTGCTGCCAGTCACTGTCCGTCATTTTAAATAATAGATTATCCCGGATAACTCCGGCATTGTTGACCAAAATATCGAGCGAACCAAATGTATTGACCACCTCCTCTACGACTGCTTCCACCTCGTCCGCATTGGTAACGTCAGCTGTTTTGGTCAAGACCTCATAACCCTTATTGGTGAACTCTTGTGCTGCTGCGCTTAATGCTTCTTCATTAATATCAATAATTGCTACTTTGGCACCTTCTTCGGCAAACTTTTGTGCGACACCTTTACCGATTCCACGGCTGCCACCTGTTACGAAAGCTACTTTTCCTGCAAACCTGTTTGTCATTATGAATTCCTCCTTGTAAAATATTACATGAATTGTCCTAATTTTACATTACCTTTTAATAGATTTCTAGCGATAATTAACCGTTGAATCTCATCTGTACCATCGTAAATGCGCCAAAGTCTTGCTTCACGATACCAGCGTTCAATCGGTAATTCCTTGGTATAACCCATCCCGCCATGAATCTGCAGGACACGGTCGACAACCCGGTTACCCATATTGGATCCGTAAAGTTTAGCCATCGATGCCAGATGGCGGTTATCTTCCCCGATATCAAGTGTAAACGCGGCATTTAGCACAATCCATCTGGCAGCCTCGATCTCAACTGCAGAATCAGCAATTTGCCACTGGATGGCCTGCCGATCCGCAATTGGTTTGCCAAATGTTTCCCGTTCTTTGGCATAATCAATTGCCATTTGCAACAGGCGTTCTGCAGCACCGACAGCGGTCGCGCCAACAACCCATCTGGCAAAACCAATCCATTCCAGGCCAAGCTTATAGCCTTCATGCACTTCGCCCAAAACGTTTTCTTCCGGTACACGTACATTGTCAAAAACAAGGCCGGCTGGTCCCCATTCTCCCATTGTATGAATATATTCCGATTTCCATCCCATATTCCGGTCAACAATGAAACAGGTAACCCCTTCTCTTCCGGTTCGCTGATGACGTTCCTTATCAGTGATTGCAATCACCATGACAAAATCGGCTTCATTTCCACCGGTGATAAATGTTTTCTCACCATTGATGACCCATTCATTGCCGTCCTTGACCGCAGTTGTTTTAATATTTCTTGTATCTGATCCTGCACCAGGTTCGGTCATGGCAAAGCACGACTTTTTCTCGCCATTAATGGTTGGAATTAAGTATTTTTGTTTTTGTTGTTCATTCCCGTAATAAAGAATGTTATCAGCAGAGCCACCGAATTGAAATGGTACAAACGTTTTGCCAACCTCCATCAACACGATGGCCATCATCATTTGCCCAAGATCAGCACCACCATATTCTGCCGGTGTATTGATCCCCCAAAAACCTGCTTCTTTCGCTTTTAATTGTAATTCATCCAACTTTTCAGCTGATAGGCTTGGCTTGCCCTCACGTTCATTTCTTAGCACATCATTTTCCAGTGGTTTTAATTCTTTTTCAACAAATTTTCTGATGGTTTGCTGCACCATTTTTTGCTCATCGGTTAAACGTAAATGCATTCGTTTCACTCCTCCAATTTTTATATACTAAGTGGTTGGTATGTCAAAGAAGAATTCCAAAACAACCTGCTAAATATTCAATGTACCACCATCGATTACCAAGGTCTCACCGGTAATAAAAGATGCCTCATCAGATGCCAGGAACAGCACTGCATTAGCCACTTCTTCAGGCTTACCGATTCTGCGCAATGCATTGGCAGTCGACAAAATCGGCCACTTGTCCGTTTTCTTCCAATCATCCACCATTTTTGTATCAATAATCCCCGGGGCAACCGCATTCACCCGAATATTTTTTCGGCCAAATTCCGTTGCGGCTGTTTTGGTAAGGGCAATTACACTGCTCTTTGAGGCTGAATAAGCAGCAACAAGTTTTTGCCCTTTCATTCCGGCAATGCTGGCTGTATTAATGATCGAACTACCGGATTCCATATGTGGCAAAACATGCTTTAAGCCAAGAAATACACCGGTAATATTGATGTCCATCACCCGTTGCCATTCCTCAAGCGAAACATCGGGAATCTTTTTCTCATCCGCATTTATCCCGGCATTATTATATAGAATATTAATCTGACCGAATATATCTGCTGTTTTTTCCACCATTTGTACAACATCAGCGGGATTGGTCATATCTGTACGGATAAATGCAGCTTCCCTTTCCTGTTGTTTGATCGCACGTACAGTTTTAAGTCCATTTTCTTCACTGACATCAGCGACCATTACTTTGGCCCCTTCTTGTGCAAATCTTAATGCCGTGGCCCTGCCAATGTCCCCACCACCCCCTGTTACAATGGCGACTTTGTTTGCTAATCGCATTTTCTCACCCTTTCGTCAAGTTATGGTCTTGCAATTAATTTTCCATATGTTTTTCGATCGGCCAGCACTTCCAATGCGTTGGGAACGTCGGCAAAGTCATATTCCTGATAAACTAGTGGACGAATAGCTCTTTGCTCATAAAGTTTCATAAGCTGGTTGTGAATATTTAGCACTTCACTTGGATTTAATTTACGAAACAGTCCCCAATGAACGCCCACAATCGAATAGTTTTTGACCAATGCATGGTTTACAGGGGCATCGGAAATACGGCCGCCCGCAAAACCGATCACTAAGATACGGCCATCAAAAGCAATGCATTTCCGGGAACGATCGAATACATCACCACCAACAGGGTCAAAAATTACATTGGCACCCTGTCCATTCGTTTCTTCTTTGACACGTTTCACAAAATCAGTTGCTTTGTAATCAATAGTCACATCTGCACCGAGTTCTTTACATATCTCTACTTTCTCCGGACCACCAGCAGTAGCAATCACTTTTACCCCTTTGGCTTTTCCAAGCTGAATGGCGGCAGAACCTACACCACCCGCTCCCGCATGAACAAGTAAGACTTCACCAGCTTGTAGATTCGCCCGGTAAAACAATGAATAATAGGCGGTTTGATACGTAATGAACATTCCGGCTGCTTCATTGGCAGGCATTACTTCCGGGATGGCGTAAACAGATGATTCCGAAACACATACCCATTCCGATAATCCGCCAGCTGGCAATTCTGGTGTAGCGATTACCCGCTGTCCCGCCGTCAACTGACAACCCTCTCCAGCTTCCCGGATAGTCCCGCAAATCTCAGCCCCTGGCGTAAACGGGATTGGCGGCTTTTCCTGATATTTTCCCTGACAAAGTAAAATGTCGAAAAAATTAAGGGATGTGGCTTCTACCTCAATTAACAGTTTTCCGGTTTCCACTGCAGGACATGGCTCATCCTGCAATGCCAACACATCTTTCGGTTCACCTAGTTTGGTTACTTTCCAACTACGCATATGGCGTATCTCCTCCATTTAATCGTTATCTAAAATCCAGTCGGCCAATTAGCTAAATGGCGCTCACTTTTTGAACCATTTTTATGACAGGCATATTCCAACGTTTGTGACAAGAATTTCCTTGTATCCCGCGGATCAATGATATCATCAATTAAATACTTGCCAGCCGCCTGATATGGAGAACTGTCAAATCCCCATGTTTTCAATAATTTCTGGCGTTTTTCTTTAGCATTTTCAGCAGTTTGAAGTTCCCGCCCATAAACCACATTGACGCCAACCTCAGGGCCGGTAAAATTAATCTCCGCTGTGGGCCAGGCAACAACAAAGTCGGCTCCCATTGTTGGACCGCACATATTACCATAGGCTGCACCAATACTTTTACGAATAACGACAGAGATCTTTGGCACAGTTGATTGGGCAAGTGCTTGATTCCAGACCATAATCTTTGTTGGCATTTTCAACTTTTCCGCTTCACTGGAAACACGAAAGCCAGGAATGTCATGTAAAAAGATTAATGGAATATGATACGAGTCACACAAACAAATGAAATCGGTCGCCTTATCACATTCTTTAGCTCCGGCAGCACCAGCGAATTTCATTGGCTGATTGGCAATAATCCCGACCGTCCTGCCATTGATTCTGGCTAATGCCGTTATGAGTGCGGTTCCATATGAAGATTTAAGTTCAAAGTACACCCCGTCATCTACAAGCCGTTTAACAACCTTTTTCATATCGTACGCTCGTTTTTGTCGAGTCGGCACAATATTTATTAATTCATCAACACTTCGATAGGGATCGTCACTCGTTTCCTGATATGGTGGTTCTTCACCTTTATTTAGTGGGATATAGTCCAGGAATTGTTTTATTTCCGCAATTGCTTCGTCTTCATCTTCCGCAAACCGTTCCACTTGCCCGGTATGATCGGCATGAATGTTCCAGCCGCCAAGTTCTTCATTGGTGACCTTTTCACCTGTGGCAATTTCCAGCATCCGCGGACCGGCTACAGCCATTGAAGTACCTTTTACCTGAGTCACAAAATCGGAGGAAACAGCAGTCCATGTTGGTCCGCCAAAACTGTCACCCAAAATAGCGGTAATCATCGGAACCTCCCTTCGATGCAACAACAGCTCATTGGGAAAAAGCATCTGACTGATTCCATCCGCTCCCATTCCATCTGGCATCCGAAGTCCTCCGCCTTCCATTAAACAAACCAGCGGAAAACCCCGCTTAACGGCAAATGTATGAGCGGCATGGGTTTTACGGAAATACACCATCCCCTCGGTTCCGGCAAAGACAGTTTTGTCCGCTGCCTGTAATACGATCGGTCGACCATTGACTTTTGCCAGACCTGTAATAACACCATCTCCGGCACTTTTTCCCTCAGCACCGGGCTGATCGGAATGAGCAAGCAGCCCCAATTCCAAAAATGATCCGGGGTCTACAAGTTTTTCGATTCGCTCTCGGGCAGTGTATTTCCCCAGCTCATGCTGATGCTTTAGCTTATCTGGACCGCCACCAAGTTTTGCCTTATCTTTTTTTTCGATTAATTCATCAATTGCTTTCTCCATGTTTGCTTCTTTGATTTTTTCCATGATTGTTCCCCATTACAAAAAATTGCGTATGTTGCAGGAAGATTCTACTATTCCCGTAAAAGCCGCCGCAGTATCTTACCGGAGGATGTTGCCGGCAATTGTTCAAGGAACTCCACGTTACGCGGATATTTATACGCAGCCATATGATCCCTTGCCCAATCCACGATTTCATCTTCCGTTACGTTGTTTTTATATTCCGGCTTTAAGACAATGAATGCTTTCACACTTTCGCCGCGGTTTTTATCCGGGACACCAACAACAGCCACCTGGGATACAGCTTCATGATCACTTAGTAACGCTTCCACATCCTCCGGAAAAACACTGAACCCGGATGATTTGATCATTTCTTTGACCCTGCCATTAAAATAAAGATACCCATCCTCATCCACCATTCCAATATCTCCGGTAAACACCCAGCCATCACGTAATGTTGCTTCTGTTGCCTCTGGCCGGTTCAAATATCCTTTAAAAACACCCGGATTTTTCACAGCAATTTCGCCTTGCTGACCAGGCGGTAAATCTTCACCAGTCTCCAGATCAACAATCCGAAATTCCGTATCATAGGTGGCGATTCCACACGTGCCATACTTAATATGATTAATTGGCATGAATGTATCACAAGTATGTGTTTCACTTAATCCATACGATGCTTCGTACATGAGGCAGCCGTCAGTAAGGTTCTTCCATGTTTCAGCCAGTTTTTCGTCCACAGGCATGCCAAAACTAGTAGCAAAGTTAAGCTTTAGTGACGTCAGGTCGTACTTTTCCACCTCTGGATAATGAATGATCGCATTATTCATTGGCGCTACCGTATACAATTTAGTTACCCTGTACCGTTCAATCGCCTTGATCGCTGCCTCCGGGTCAAAACGGGTGAGCAATACACACGAAACAGCACTATAAATCGGTGTATTCACCCCCATGACCATGCCAGCAATGTGACAGAGCGGGGCAGCTGCCAATGTTTGATCCTGTTTATTGATCAAATATCCATTAGCTGATGCCGCTGTTTTAAACAAGGCATTTCCATAAGTTAACATGGCTGCTTTTGATCTTCCTGTTGTTCCCGATGTAAACACCATTAATCCAACATCTTTCCAAATATTTATTTCTTCCGGTTCCCCGATTGGATCGGATTGTGCAATTACTTTCAGCATGTCATATGCGCCAGTTAATTTCCTTTTCTCCATTTGCAGTTCATCTGGTAATGGCAGTGTTACCTCATTGCCAAGAAAATCGGCATAGTTGGTGGTCAATGAAAATTCCAATGCAGGGAGTCTATCATTTATATTTTCTATTTGTTGATATAGTTCCTGACCGGCAATTACAGCTTGAACCTCCACTTCATTCATGTAATATTCAAGTTCTGTTTCCTTGTACATTGGATTTAGTGGCACGACAACCCCGCCAAGCATTTGGATTGCAAAATGGCCAATGATATATTGTGGACAATTTTGCATAAACAGGGCGACACGGGAGCTTTTTTTAATTCCCCGGTTTGCTAGAAACTGAGCCAGACGTTGGGTTTTGTCACATAGCTGCTCCCAGGTAATCGAATTTCCGTAAAAAACGTATGCAGTCTGCTTTGGTTGTTCGATTGCATTTTGTATGAGATATTCATGTAACGGCTTTTCCCCAAGACGATAATGCAATGTCATGGGGACATCTTTCGGCCAGCTTTTTCGTAAAACCGATTTCACTTTTTCCCCTTCCTTCTGTGAAAAACTACTCCGCTTTCACTGATTCCTCTCTGATTTTTCGACGTAGAATTTTACCAACATTTGTTTTCGGTAATTCTTTTCTAAACTCCACCACTCTTGGCACCTTATAAGCAGCCATATTTTTGCGGCAATACGCGATTATTTCATCTTGTGTACATGCGTACCCTTCTTTTAGTACAACAACCGCCTTGACTGTTTCCCCGCGATATGGATCAGGAGCACCGACAACGACAGCCTCCTGAACAGCCGGATATTCATAGAGGATTTCTTCCACATCTCGTGGATAAATATTGTAACCGCTCGCAATAATCAAGTCCTTTTTGCGATCAACGATAAACAGATAACCATCTTCATCCATATAGGCGATATCTCCCGTATACAGCCATCCGTCCCGAAGTGCGTGTGCAGTCTCCTCCGGCATATGCCAGTACCCTTTCATCACCTGTGGTCCCTTGATAATGATTTCACCGATCTCTCCTGGTGGAAGTTCCTTTGTTCCATCGGCCAAGTCTACTATTTTATAATCAGTTGATGGAAAACCGATCCCGACACTACCAGTTTTTCGAGGACCAAAACTGGGATTACAATGTGTTGATGGGGACGTTTCTGATAATCCATAGCCTTCAAGAATCATTGCACCTGTCTTTCCTTCGAATGAACGGAGAACTTCTCCTGGCATCGGCGCACTGCCACTGTTACAAACCTTCAAACTTACCAAATCATTTTCACTGACATCCGGATGATTCAGTAAAGCAATATACATCGTTGGTACGCCAGGAAACTTGGTCGGTTGTAAATCTTTGATCGTTTGCCATACTTCATCCACTTTAAATCGTGGAAGCATGATACTCATTGCTCCTGTATAAATAGCCAGATTCATGCAGGAAGTCATGCCATAAACATGGAATAGCGGAATAACCGTTAGCACCCGGTCACTTCCCAGATTAAATGTGTCTTTAAAAAACTCATGGGACTGCATCACGTTGGCCAATAAATTGCTATGGGTAAGCATGGCCCCCTTGGAACGTCCGGTTGTTCCACCTGTATACTGCAAAATTGCTATATCTTCATATGCATCAATCTCGGCAGGTACAGGTGGTGTAGATGCGCGTTTTATAAATGCCTCAAATCCTGTGGCAATAACGTCTTCATTTTCTCCTCCTTCCAAATTAACCTTAATCACTCGTTTAACAGCTGTCTTATCCATGACTTCGTTTAATACCGGCAGTAATGGCTCATAAATCACAATAGTCTCAGCACCCGAGTCAGTTAAAATATATTCTAATTCTTTCCCAACAAGCATCGGATTTAGCTGTGTAACAATTCCTCCAGCTTGTAAAATTCCATAATAACTGATTACATATTGCGGGCAATTGGGCAGCATGATGGCCACCCGGTCCCCCTTGTTGACCCCCTCTTCCTGCAATGCAGCGGTAAAGGCATCAACCAGTTCACCAAGTCGCTGATAAGTGATTTCTTTTCCATAAAAATGAATGGCCTGATGATCTCCATAATTTGCAATCGTTTCCTTTAGCATTTCCGGCAATGATTGATTCGGGATTTCCAATTCTTTTGCGATATGTTCTGGATAATGCTTTAACCAGACTTTATCCATCTCCATCCTCCTTCATATACTTTTATAGGATAACGCTTACAAATGGAACAGACTTTCAATTGTCGCTTCTGGTATGCCCCGATGTTTTAATGCAGGAATTACATTTTCAAACACATGTGCAGGATGCCAGTTTCGAACCAGATGAGCCACATCCTCACTCATTTCAGGATCCCGTCCCAACCAGTAATTGATGGAATCATGGGAGATCATAATTTGTTTTTCGTATCCTTCATCCAACAGCTGTACCAATGTTTCAATTCGTGCCTCATCCATTGGTGCCCCAACCAATTTTTGAATCCCAAAACGGTCAAAGCCAATATATACGCCGGTTTCCAGTGCTTGCTTATGATAGTCCACATCAGTATTTCCGCACATATGGCCAATTACAATCTTCACTGGATCAACTCCTGCACCAGTCAGAAGCCTTGCCTGTTCAGGTCCCATTGTTCCCTCTTGGGTATGAGTAAGTAGCATAATACCTGTTTCCTTATGGACTTCTGCTGCGATATCAAAAAACATTCGCTCATATGACGTAATTTCGTCCTTGCTTGATGCTAGTTTAATAATCCCCGGTCGAATTCCCGTTCCAGCGATACCATGATTTATTTCCTCCATAAACATGTTATAAATATCTTTCTCCGCTGTTCCGAGCGACTTACGGAATTTAAAATAAGTAGTACCACCTTCACCTTCATAATAATATCCAGTGGCACAAACAATCTGTAAACCGGTAGCCTCCGATATATCCTTTAAAACTTCCGGATCACGTCCACATTCATTCGGAGTTGGGTCGACAACCGTTTTCACTCCATATTTCATGACTGTTTTGGCCGCTTCAATCCCGGCACGTACTGCATCTTCCCGGTTATATGGCCCCAAGGTAATGTCCCCGCTGTAACCTGGATAACCAAATTGGAAGTGTTCATGAATCAGTGTTTTACCCATATCTGCAACAGGAACTTTACCAGTAACCGTCTCTATCCATTCGCCCATATTATCAGCTCCTCAATTTTCTAAACTCCCTATGACTTACTGGATACACCGTTTTCCTGTAATTCCCGCCATAAAATCTTGCCGCTCGATGTAGTCGGAAAACGATCGGTAAACTCGACAATCCTTGGATATTTATACGCCGCCATCTGCCCTTTAGACCATTCGATAATTTCCTGTTCTGTTACCTTTCCAACTGCATCATCATTCAGTATGACAAATGCTTTAACCGTTTCACCGCGCTTCGGATCCGGCGCTCTGACTACACATGCCTGTTGGATAGCTGGGTGTTTATATAAAATGGATTCCACTTCTGTAGGCCAGACCTTAAAACCCGCTGCATTAATCATCCGCTTCAACCGGTCAACGATGAAAAAGTATCCTTCCTCATCCATCTTCACAATATCACCAGTCCGAAAAAACGATTTCCCGTCGATTTCCATAAAAGCTTCTTTGTTATCTTCATCCCGGTTATAATATCCCTTAAAAACCTGTGGACCGTTGACAACCAATTCACCTTCTTCACCCACACCAAGTTCCTTCCCGGTTGCCAGATCAATAATCCGCGCATCTACATCAAATGACGGAATACCTAAACACTGCAATTTGGGACGGTTTGGCGGATTAAAATGTGTGTGGGAAATTGTCTCTGACAACCCATATCCCTCTACATAACGCAACCCGGTACGTTGATATAATTGTTCACCAACCGCTTCAGGTAATGGCGCTCCCCCGCCACCAATCAGTGTTAACGAGGAAATATCATAGTCTTCCAGATTTGGATTGGCTAAAAAATCGATTAACATCGTACTAATATTCGTCCAGTGAGTGCAGCTGTATGTTTCTACTACTTTAGCAGCATAATCCCGATCCCATCGGGTCATCATGATGATCGTGCTTCCTGCCAAAATTGGTGCCAGTACACTATGCACCAATCCCGTAACATGGAAAAAAGGTAACGTGGACAATACAACCGCATCAGGCATAATCGTCATCCAGTGAAAAGCTCCAGTCGTATTAGCCTGAATGGTCCGATTCGTATGCATACAGCCTTTAGGCAGCCCAGTTGTACCAGATGTATACGGTATAACGGCAACATCGTCAGCTTTCCCCTGATAGGGTGACGGTAATTGACTGACAGATAACGCATCATGCCAATTTATACCATCCGGCACTGTCTCAGCATTGGTAGTAACTTCCGGGGGTAGCTCACCAAGTGCATCGCTTGCAGAAATATAATCAGCATATGCAGCAACAATTATCGTTTCCAGCGATGTTTCCTGCTTTAACGGTATTACTTTGTCAAGCAATTCCTGACCAACCAAGGCATTCTTGATGGAGCAGTCCCTCACATAAAAGGATAAATCATCCGTCGTACTCATTGGGTTAATTGGTACCACAACTGCCTGCACACGTAAAATCGCAAAAAAGCTGATAACAAATTGTGGCGAGTTTTGCATAAATAAGAGTACTTTTTCATCTTTTTGCACATCCAAGTCTGTTTCCAGATAACCAGCTAACCGCTCCACTTGATCCATAAGCTGAGCATATGTCAACGTTTTGCCATAATACCGGATTGCCGCCTTATTTGGGTACTTCTTGGCTGTGATTGTCAGGTTATCATATAAAGTGGTTTCGGGTACAGTTAGTGTTTTCGCCACTCGGGGTGGCCAAAATTTAAAATGTCTGGTTTGCATGACACGCCATCCTTTCCCTCTCTTTAATGTTTAGAGCCTGAATATTTCTTGAATTCCGAATCGATTTTACGTTCACCTACAAGATGCTTATTCTTATCAACAATCCGGCCATCCAACAAATGAGGAATCACAGGCAGTATTCCTTCTTGATTAACAAAGGTAATATCCTCAAGACAATCGTATGCTTCAAGCGCCCTCCCGACTCGTGAATCATGAAGTACATTTAGTGATTTTGTATTTTCATAAAATAATTTGGCTGCGAGTGCGCTATCCGTTAAATCTACTGGACTATCATTCTCATAAATTAATTGGTTAATAAAATATCCTGCCCCATAAAAATCCTCTATACAAAACCGATCCTTTGAACCAGAACAAACCACCATAATCGTTTCATCTTGATCCTGATTGACGATTTCCTTACTTACCGCTTTACCGTTTAAAATAGATGCAATATATACTTTTTTAGCGGAAGCTGCTTTTTTTATCGCCACCGTACCATTTGTCGTTGATAATACAACTGTTTTATCCATTACTTCACCTTTTAGTCCCAACGGTGTGGGATCCAAAAAACCATCAATCGTTATCCCATTATATTCTCCAACAAGAGCCACCTCGTCTGCGGGAAACTTTTTTGCCTCTCTTAATGCTTCTGCACCGTCCATCACTGGAATAACCTGTTTTGCACCATAGTCCAGACATGCAGTAATGGTTGACGTTGCCAATAAAACATCAAACACCACAGCAATTTTACTATCATCCATTTTGATGCTATCGATTTCTTCCTTTTTTAATAGAACATGGATCTTCATCATTCACACACCTTTTGTTGTTTGCAAGGCATACTCCATCAAATTTTTAACCGATTGATCAAAATGAGCAAACCTGGCATCATCTGTCTGTCCATTCACATAGCGGAAATAGATTTGCTGCAAAATAACGGCCAGTTTAAAATAGGCAAAAGTTAAATAAAAATGGATGTTCGTTACATCACGCCCACTTCTCCTTGCATACGCTTCCAAAAACTCTCTACGGGTAAAGAAACCATCCATTACGGTAACCGGTGGTTCTCCAAGACCCGTTTTTAACTGTTCTGAGTCATCTGCTTCCATCCAATAGGCAAGAGCAACCCCCAGATCTGCCAATGGATCACCTATCGTCGTCATCTCCCAGTCAAATAATCCAGCCATCTTACTGAAGTCGCTAGAAAACATAGCATTATTTAACTTGTAATCGTAGTGGATTACTGTTGGCGCCGGTGATGTCGGAATATTGTTCTGGAGCCAGTTAGTTAATGCGCCAACACCGGTAATCTCTTCTGTTTTTGACCGTTCATACCGTTTAATCCATCCACCTACCTGACGTTCCATGAATCCTTGGGGCTTTGACATGCCGACCAGTTCTGTTTGCCGGTAATCTACCTGATGCAATTCAACTAATTGATCAACCATAATATTGGAGATTCTTTTGCCTAATTCCGGTTCATACGTTACACCTTCTGGAAACTTGGTATCGATAACAATTCCTTTTCGCCGTTCCATGATAAAAAATGGGCGTCCGATAATTCGTTCATCATCAGAGAACACATATGGCTTTGGTGCAGTTTGGTATAACGGATGAAGCGTATTTAAAATGGTATATTCCCGTTTCATGTCATGAGCTTTTGGTGCAACCGGTCCGAACGGTGGGCGTCTTAGTACCGCTTCCCACGAACCAAACCGTAATAAATAGGTCAAATTGGAACGTCCGGCACTAAACTGCTCCATTTCCATTGGCTGGTCTGGTACATCCGGTATATGTCTGCGCACAAACGCTTCCAATACCGCTTTATCCAGTTCCTCACCTTTGCGCACCTTGATTGTATCTTTCATATTCTCAACCCCTTCATACACCCGGCCAAATCATATGTCTTGTTTACAAAGATATTCGCTATATCCAACCTATTCCGAAGCCGTAATTTGTATAACTAGCCTTTACAGACATTGATTGCTTTACTTAACCCTCAATGCCTGTCAGAATCACATTGGCATAAGTCGTTATCAACTCTTCGGGTGGCACCTCTCCTGCTGGCTGATACCAGTTATAGCTCCAATTCGTCATTCCCAAAATCCCGAATGTAACCATATCAACACGAAGATCCTTTCTAAACTCGCCAATATCCTTGCCTTTACGAATAACATCTTCCAGATTCAAACGGAATTGGGCTCGTTTTTGTTTAATTTTTTCGATGTTTTCATCAGCCAGGTGCCTTAGCTCACGAAAATAGACGCGGGCACTTGGTCCATTTTCTGTTATATCTGTAACCAGCAAGCGGATGATGCCAATTAATTTATCTTTTGGCGTCATCTGGTCACTCTGAATAATTTGTTCCTGACGCCTTAATAAATTGGTAATATAATCATCCTGGATTTCCATTAACAGCTGTTCCTTACTGGAAAAATAGTAATAGAATGTCCCTTTTGTTACCCCCAATTCATCGACGATATCCTGGATCGATGTATGGCTAAACCCTTCTTTTTCGAACAGTAACACACTTTGTTCTACGATTTTATCTTTCATTACAAAACCTCGCTAGTTCAAAGTCAATTCATCGTTCAAGTCACTAATATTAGTATGCATGTGACCCACCATCAACGGTTAAAATATCGCCACTCACAAAATCGGATGCTTTGGAAGCAAGAAACAATGCTACACCTTTGATATCCTCATCTTTACCAAGTCGATTTAATGGTGTACCTTCAAGGATCTTATCTTTTCCAGTTTCTAACAGGCCCCTTGACATTTTTGTCGGGAAGAATCCTGGAGCAATCGCATTCACATTAATATTGTACTGACCCCATTTGACAGCCAAGTCCTTGGTAAAGGTCATAATCGCCCCTTTACTCGTATTGTAACCAATCGTATCCATGTATCTTGGATCTGTTCCACCGAATCCCGCTACGGAGGCAAGATTAATGATTTTTCCTTGTCGCTGGTTGACCATAATTCTGCCAACTTCCTGACTCATTAAAAAAGTTCCGGTGATATTAACATTAATAACCTTTTCCCAGGCTTCAAACGGCATATCGAGCACACTTGCGCCCCATGTTGCCCCACTGTTGTTAACAAGAATGTCGATTCCGCCAAAGTGATTAACCGTTTCTTGTACCACATGTTTAACGTCATCCCGGTCGGCTACATTACACTTAAAAGCTAATGAATCAACATGATACGTTTCTTTCAGGTGATCACGCATCTCTTCACAAGGTTCCAATTTTCTGGAGCAAACAACAACATTGGCACCAGCTTCAGCAAAGCTTTTGGCAATTTCAGCACCTAATCCCCGGCCGCCACCTGTGATAAGCGCTGTTTTTCCATCCAATTTAAATAAGTCAAATATACTCATCTGGTATTCATCCCCTTTTATTGGTATTTTCGTAGTTCGAGTCTGGCAATCTGGCGGCGATGCACTTCATCCGGACCATCGGCAAGTCTTAACGTCCGCGCATTTGCCCACTGATTTGCCAGATTAAAATCATCACTGACACCGCCACCACCATGTGCCTGAATTGCCCGATCGATTACCCGCAATGCCATGTTTGGTGCCACTACTTTAATCATCGCAATTTCCGTTTTTGCCTCTTTATTACCAACTGTATCCATCATATATGCTGCCTTTAAAGTTAGAAGGCGGGCTTGTTCAATATCAATTCGTGATTCCGCGATCCATTCCTGTACAACACCCTGATCAGCAATTTTTTTCCCAAAGGCCACGCGATCCTGTACACGCTTACATAAATCTTCAAGAGCACGCTCAGCTGCACCAATTAAGCGCATGCAATGATGAATACGTCCAGGGCCAAGTCGTCCTTGGGCAATTGCAAACCCTTTTCCCTCATCCCAAATCATATTTTCTGCAGGAACACGTACGTTGTCATAAATGATTTCAGCATGACCATGTGGCGCATCATCATAGCCAAATACCGGAAGCATCCGTTTGATTGTTACGCCTGGTGTATCCAGTGGAACAAGAATCATTGACTGTTGTTCATGTTTGGCTGCATCGGGATCGTTTTTCCCCATGACAATCGCGATTTTACAGCGGGGATCCCCAGCACCGGATGACCACCACTTTGTTCCATTAATCACATATTCATCACCGTCTCTGACGATACTGGCTTGAATATTCGTCGCGTCACTGGATGCAACATCAGGCTCGGTCATGGAAAAACAAGATCGGATTTCCCCAGCCAACAGCGGCTCCAGCCATTGTTTCTTTTGTTCCTCTGTTCCATATCGGGCAAGTACTTCCATATTTCCGGTGTCTGGTGCACTACAATTAAACACCTCAGGTCCAATTAATGATCGCCCCATGATTTCACAAAGTGGTGCATATTCTTCATTCGTAAGTCCGGCACCATACTCACTTTCAGGCAAAAATAAATTCCATAAGCCAGCATCCTTCGCTTTTTGTTTCAGCTCTTCCATAATCGGCGGAATTGCTTCCCACCGGCTCGCTTGTCGATTTAGTTGTTCTTTGTATGTTGATTCATTTGGGTAGACATGTGTCTCCATAAAATCAACCAGCTTTTTCCGTAGTTCCATTACTTTCGGTGAATATGAAAAATCCATCTTGCATGCCTCCTTATGATACCTACTGGATGGTATGTTCAGAATCTTATTTATTATTATAAACTAAACCGATACAATGTTGCAACTTATTAAACTCTTTAATTCTTTCAGAGGTCAAATTAAATACAGAACATGAAGGTTGTAAATTAAGCTTAAACGAATAGAATTTCATCTATCACATTTATGATACAATTTCAACAAACAGGGATTACGAAGCTTACTGCGTGGGGTTTTCCAATAGGTCTGGAAGTTAATTTCTCTATTGATAGCAGATCATGCAATTGGGGGCAATAGGACCTTTGGAGAGCCGCGTTTCTTACATTTAACGAATAAAGGCCGGCATTGAACGAAAACCTTTATTTTTTAGCCGTCATTAAACACTGGAATTTTATAAAGAAAATCAAATATACACGCCAAACAACAAGCAATTGGCGTGTATACTTTCGCTATCAAATGACAAAGTGCTTGTACATACTCTGGAGTCATGTTTTCTCTTTTTGATTAACGTCCTGTGTCGCCCAGGTTAATGTTTTCGCTCCCCCAAGTAGCTGTTTCACCAAATCCGGTTGGACTGTCTGCCCCAACAGCATCTCTAACTAATTACAAAAACAAAATAAAAATAAAATAAACAGCCATAGCAATCAAACCAACAGGGACACCAAACTTTGCCCACTGTACACTGGTAATTTTCAGCTTTCCAGCCGCAATGATGTTCGGAATATTTCCCGGAATCAGGATCCCGCCGCTAATCATTAATCCCATTAAAATAGCCTTGATTGTCGTCGCATCCATTGCCGGGCTAATTTCGGCTGCGGCAAGTGTTGCATTATCCAAAACGGCGGAAATCATGTTAATCCAATACATAATCAACGGGCTTAATCCGATAACATATTTTTCAATAAACGGTTCAAATCCAGCTCCCAGAAAGGTAAGAGCCATCACAAATAAAAAGATCTTTAAACTTCTGATGATAATCTCTGGATACGATTCTACCTGACTGGTTGATGAACTTTGACTTTTGCTGGCAACCATTGCTTCCTTCGCTGCTTTTTCCGGATCTTTTGGCGTGATAACAATTGCTGCAAGGATACCGAAAATGATAACTGCAGGAATTACCGATGTACCAATTAAGCTTAGTAAATAAAAGAACCCTTCATTCAATTTACTAGTTACAATAGTTGATAATGGTTCACCAATCGGCGTAAGCGCAGCACCCAATCCGATCGCAAAGCAGGCCAGAACAACCAGACGAATTTCTGATTTTTTATCCAGGTTTAAGAAGCTAACGATTGTTGCCAAAATAATGGCAGAAACGATTGCGGTAATGATGCTGGATAATAAGCCAAGTACAATGACAAACAAAGCAATAAACAAACGATACGGCATCGCCCGGCTAATAGCAATTACACCTTTTTGAATGGGTGTCTGAAACCAGCGGAACAAAAGGCCGGCAATCAGGACAGCAAGGGTTATATTAATTGGATCTTCAAGTGCTTTTTTGATTAACTGCCAGTCCAGCACCTGACTAACAATCGTAGCTGCAATCCCCATGATAAATAGAAACACTTCCAAATTACGTTCGACAATGTTCGTGAATGGTAAAAACAATACTAGCAGCAGGATAATAATAAGCCCAATAATCATGAAACTGTATTCCTCTTTTCTTTTTTCTTATGTAATGAAGGCAAAAACCTATGGATATTCTAAATCTATCATATATCTTTTTCACTTGAAAACGCAAAGATGACATCATTATACAAGCTCTTTTTTTGCATTAAAGTAAACGATTCGATGTACGTCACATCATATAAATTACAAATTACGGAAAAACCTTTTGCGTTTAATGGACGACAAATATTACCCGGGAAATGTTTATCAAACCCTGTCGGACAACAAATGAGGATAGCCGTCGAATTGCACTATCCCCAAGTTGTAAAAACATATTAGAATATCCCAAGTTGATCAATTCGCTGTACCGCTTCCTCCAACCGTTCCACTGTATCAAGCAACCCGACACGCACATAACCTTCCCCTTGTGTGCCAAACCCGTTCCCTGGTGCCACAACGACATGTGCTTTTTCCAACAACAGATCGGCAAATGTTTCCGATGTATAACCCTCCGGAACAGGCAACCATGCAAAAAACGTTCCTTTAGGCATCTCCACCTGCCAGCCAATCTTTTGCAATCCAGTAATAAACCGATCCCGTCGTTGTACATATGTATAACGTAATTGTTCCACCGCGCTTTGATCACCTGTCAATGCTTCCGCTGCTGCTGCTTGAACGGCACCGAACAGACTGACATACAAATGATCCTGTAATAAATTTATATGCCTGATCACTGACCGATTTCCAACTGCGAATGCTACCCGCCATCCGGCCATATTATATGTTTTTGATAACGTGTAAATCTCAATCCCCATATCCTTGGCTCCTGCAGACTGTAAGAAGCTGACTGGTTTTTCTTCAAAGCCCAATGCACCATAAGCAAAATCTTGTACTACACAGAATTGATGGTCTTTGGCAAGTTTAACTGTTTCATCAAAAAATGTTTTCGTTGCGGTTGCTGCTGTCGGGTTATTTGGATAATTTAAGAAAAGCAATTTAGCTTGTCCAAGTTGTTCCGCTGAAAGCTTGCTATAATCGGGAAGAAAATTATTTTCAATTGCAAGTGGAATAAATACTGGTTCCGCATCAGCCATCGCAATCCCCGATAGATAATCCGGGTAACCCGGGTCAGGTAGCAAAGCTACATCCCCTTGATTTAACAGGCATTGACTCAATTCAACAAGTCCTGCTTTTGCCCCAAACAAAATAGCAACTTCACGCTTAGGGTCGAGCGTGACATCATATTCCCGTTTATAAAACGTTGCCACCGCTTCTTTCAAGTAATCAAACCCCTGGAATGGCGAATATTTATGATTTTCTGGATCCTCCGCCGCTGTTTACAATGCTTGAATAATGGATGGTGGTGTCGGGAGATCCGGATTCCCCTGACCCAAATTAATAATATCATAACCTTGCTCGCTCATTTGTTGGGCTTTTTTAACCAGCTTGGCAAAAAACTGTTCCAGCAGCCGCTGCAACATTGCCGATGGTTCAAAATTATGCAACGATCCTCACTCTCCCATGTTTAAGTTTTCATTTAATGATAGCATAATTACTTTATGTGTAAAGTGAATATTTTAACATATCACTTTTTAATTCAAGCCTTGTGCGATTCCCTTCAGTTGCTACCTTTCACCTGAAGTACATATACTTACTTTTTGGACTTGATGGCTCTCCATTAAAACTCTATTATTGATATATAAAGAAAGGGGCAACATCACTATACTCGAAAGAAGGGATAATCTATGAAATATGCCGTTTACCAAACAGAAATTGTTGCTGGTGATCCGGCAGCAAACCGGGAAAACATCAAACAGTGGGTGGAGGAAGTTACGAAACAAGAGCAGCCTGATACTATCGTACTGCCGGAGATGTGGAATACCGGCTATGCACTATCCGATTTAACTAACATTGCAGATCATGAAGCTGAACCATCAACATCTTTTTTAAGCAATTTAGCACAAACACACCATATTAACATTGTTGGTGGTTCGATCGGGAATCAAAAACAAGGAAAATTTTATAATACAAGTCTTGTATTTGATCGAAAAGGTAAGCTTGTCTATCAATATGATAAAATCCATCTTGTGCCAATGCTGGATGAACCAAGCTATTTAACCGGGGGCCGGCAAAAAGTACACACCTTTGAACTGGATAAAATAAAAATGGGACTCATTATTTGCTATGATCTGCGTTTCCCTGAACTCGCCCGACAACTGGCGCTATCAGGTGCACAAGTTCTGCATGTAGTTGCCGAATGGCCATCAGCACGGCGGAATCACTGGAAAACACTGCAAACTGCAAGAGCCATCGAGAACCAATTTTTTGTTGTCTCAAGCAATGCGGTTGGGTCATATAACGGTACTGAATATGCAGGTGAGTCAATGATCATTGATCCATGGGGAACAACAATCAAAATAGGCGGCCAAAATAAATCAGAAACGCTGACAGCAACTTTGGATCTGTCCATTGTTCCAAAAATAAGAGAAGAAGTCCCGGTATTTGCCAGCAGAGTTCCGGAAATGTACGAATAGTTTGCTTCACGAGGGGAATAAACCATGAATCTAAACCGAACAACAAAAGATATCCTGCTGATCATTGTTGGCTCTCTTATTTTTGCGCTGGGAGTAAACTATTTTGCTATTCCCAATCATTTATCAGAAGGCGGTGTAATCGGGGTTACCATCGTGACACACTATTTGTTCGACTGGTCTCCGGAATTGTTAACTTCATCCTCAATATTGCTTTAGTCGCCGTGGGCTATCGTTTCTTTAGCAAACGGATCATCTGGTATACCATTCTGGGGATTATTTTATCCTCCGTATTTTTATATGTAACCGATGATTTTGGAAAAGAGATTAGCCATGATACATTACTGGCCGCCCTATTTGCCGGATTAACAATCGGACTGGGGCTTGGCTTAATCTTTCGCTCTGGCGGTACATCGGGTGGTTCAGCTATTCTTGCCCGTTTAGCTAATGAATTGCTGGGTTGGAGCATTGGTAAAGGAATGCTGGTAATTGACATTCTCGTCATTGTCGGTTCAGCGTTTATTATTGGACAGGAGAAAGCCATGTATACCTTTGTCTCTGTCTATGTCGGGGCTAAAGTCATTGATCTCGTTGTTGAAGGGGCGAACGAACGTACAGCCGTTTTAATTATCTCCAGGCAACCTGATGAAGTGCTCAATCAGGTGACCAATAATATGGCTCGCGGAATCACTGTTTTGGACGGTAAGGGTGGCTATACCGGAGCAGAAAAAGAAGTATTATATCTCGTCATCAATAAACAAGAAATTGTTCATCTGAAAAAAATCATTGAAGATATTGATCCCGATGCTTACGTAACTGTACACGGGGTACAGGAAGTATTTCGCAAAGGATATAAAGGGTCACAAAAAAATACAGCAGGGTAGCCCAGGGAGGCATAGATATGTAAAAAGTCGCCGATTTTATAATATTTGTCACTCAATAGACGAGCAAACCATGGAAAAAGTTTCATTTTCTTTTATTTTAGTAGATTATTCGGCACGCTTCAATGTCAAAATTAAATAAATCAGACATCAGAATCGTGTTCTGATGTCTGGTGGTGTGTTCACTATTATTCTTTATTACAGGCTGCTTTCTCGGATAACCAATTCAGTTGCCAGTGTTACCTGTTTAGCGATAGTCCGTTTGTTGAAAATGCATTCTTCAAGTGCAGAAACAGCTGTTGCTCCCATTAATGCTGTTGGTACACGAACAGTGCTTAGCGCTGGAGAAACATATTTGGCCACACTCGCATCATTAAAACCAATAATCTCCACGCTGTCAGGCACTTCAATACCATGATCACGCAAAGCATTCAGTGCACCAACAGCAATCGAATCATTGGCACAGAAAAAAGCTGTTGGCAAATCATCTTTAAGTGACTGAATGGCAGTATTCATCATTTCATAGCCTGATTCAACGGTAAACGAACCGGTGAAGCAATACTTCTGATGGTATAAATGGTGCTCCTTCATGTAACGTTCATAACTTGCCATTCGCAGATCAACTGGCATTTCGGTTCCATCCGAGAATGTTTCTTTACCTGCCAATATACCGATTTTCGTATGCCCGTTTTCTCTAAAATGGGTTAATACATCCATTGCAGCCTGTGCAAAATCAACAACGACAGCATCAAACAAGGGAAATGAATAAGGATAATCAACAAAACAAATGGCTGAACTCCATGCCTGCAATTCTCTCATCTCTGCCTTGGAAAATTTACCAATTGCAATAATACCGTCAATCTGTTTATTATATTTTTTATCCATATGCGGAAATAATCGAATGAACTCATATTGCTTTTTTTCTATTTCTTTTTCCGCCCCCGCACGAATAGTATAATAATACATATCGTTTAGCTCTTCTTCTTCGGTGTACCACTGAACAATGGCAATTCGCAACGGTCGTGTTTGTTTCTTCCGTAAATGTTTTTGATAATTGAGTTGTTCAGCAGCCTGGAAAATACGTCGTTTGGTCTCTTCCCCAACAGACAGTGTTGCATCATCGTTAAGCACACGTGAGACCGTAGCAATAGATAGATTCACTTTTTCAGCTATATCTTTGATGGTTGCCATATTCTCAGCTCCATTTCATGAAACGGTTTTTTATTCCAAATCTTTCGTTATCCAAGAATTTATTTTTTTACGGATGTTCGACGACGCAACGCTGCTTCAATTTCTTCTAGACTGCGACCACGCGTTTCCGGTAAAAATTTGACTACAAATATTAATGCTGCGACGCCAATCACGGCAAATACAAGAAATACCTGGCCAATTCCCATTGCATCCGACATTATCGGGAAAAACTGTGCGACAAGTAAACTGCCGATCGATAAAACAAGTGCCGAAATTCCTGTAGCAGCACCGCGGGCACGCATTGGAAACAGTTCCGGCAGCATAACCCAAAGAATCGGACCCCAGGTAAAGGCAAAGAAAATAATAAATAAAGTCAGACATACGACAATAATCCATGCTCCAAAGCTGGACTCAAGACCAATTGTCCATATTAAAATCGCCATAATAATTAACGACGCTACCATACCAATATTGCCAATGACAAGTAGTTTTTTACGGTCAATCTTGTCAATGATCATCATTGCGAATATGGTCATAATCACATTGACCGAACCAATCCCAACTGTGCCAAGAATAGACGTTATATTTCCTAAGCCAGCCTCACTAAAAATCGTCGGTGCATAATAAATAATCGCATTAATCCCGATGATCTGCTGAAATAATGCAAAACAACACCCAATGATCAAGGTCGGCCGTAACCAGGCAGATGTTAAAACCTTCCATGTACTGTCAGAAATTCGGTTAATCTCACGCATTTCATGAATTTCCGGGTCAATTTGTTCTGGTTTTCTAGTTAGTTTCATCACACTTCTGGCAGCTTCTTCGCTCCGATGTTCCAGGAGCCATCTTGGACTTTCCGGCATAAACAGAACCCCGATCATAAGAATGAACGAAGGAACAACTGCCAATCCAACCATCCAGCGCCAGCCCTCTATCGGTGCAAAGGCATAGTTTACCAAATAAGAAGCAAGGATACCGATCGTAATCATTAATTGGTTTAATGAACTTAATGATCCCCGCTGTTCGGTTGATGCCATTTCAGACAAATAAACTGGTACAATAGCGGTCGACCCACCAACGGCTAAACCAATAATCAATCTTCCGGTAACAAGTACTGACATATTTTGCGCCGCTGCAAGTATTAGTGCACCAATAATAAACACAATGGAAATCATGAATACAAGCCTGCGTCGGCCGAACCGATCGGAAAGCGGGCCACTGAAACCAGAACCAACTATCGCGCCAAGAAGCATCGAACTGACGACTAGCCCTTCAGTAAAACTGGTTAAAGGAATATCATTTTTAATAAACAACAACGCTCCAGAAATGACTCCCATATCATATCCATAAAGAAGCCCACCTAAAGCTCCAAGGAAAAAGATCAGTTTTTTACTGATTATTTTACTACCCATTTTGGTCATTCCCTTCTCATATATTTTGTAGTTTTGAGTATACGCTTTCACTTAATGCTTGTAAAATATTTAAATCATCGCCATATTTGAGTAAAATTATATTGTTTTTTCACTAATAAATTACGATTTTTTATTGATGTAAAATCGCTTTCATAGTAGAATAAAGGTATTGCTTTTATTTTCGAATAAAAAATGATCCTTTACAAGGGGGCATCGGGATGGAGGATTTATTTGCAACATATCAGGACATATTCCGGACAGACAAACAACCTGCTTTGTTTTTTGCACCTGGCAGGATTAATTTAATCGGGGAACATACCGATTATAATGGTGGTCACGTATTTCCGGCTGCTATTTCCTTTGGTACGTATGCGTTAGGCAGCAAAAGAACCGATCGACGTTTTCGCTTCTACTCTTTAAACTTTCCATCAAGCGGAATTATTGAATGTGATCTCAATAAATTGGATTATCATGAACAAGATGATTGGGCCAATTATCCAAAAGGTATGATAAAATACATGATAGACATGGGTCACCCGATTACCAGCGGCGCGGACATTCTATTCTATGGGGAAATCCCTAACAGCGCTGGCTTGTCCTCGTCAGCATCAATTGAAATGGTAACCGGGGTACTATTGGAAAATCTATTTAACTTTAATATCGATCGTATCCAGATGATCCAGTTGGGACAAAAGGTGGAAAACAAATATATTGGCGTAAATAGTGGCATCATGGATCAGTTTGCGGTTGGGATGGGAAAGCAGGATCATGCCATGCTGCTGGATTGCCAAACATTGAATTACCAATATGCACCAATCAAATTGGAAAACTACAGCATTATGATTATTAATTCCAACAAACAGCGGACACTTGCCGGTTCGAAATATAATGAACGCAGGGAACAATGTAATCAGGCGCTAAACGATTTACAAACAACGCTTGATATTCAAAGTCTTGGAGAATTATCAACGGAAAAATTCCAAGCGCATCAACACCTAATTCGTGATAAAACAAACCGTTTGCGGGCAAAACACGCTGTGACTGAAAATGAACGGACGAAACAAGCATTAAGAAAATTACAGGCTGGCGATTTAATTGGCTTTGGCAAACTAATGAATGAATCTCACCATTCACTGCAGCATAATTATGAAGTAACCGGCATAGAACTTGATACCATTGTCCATACGGCCTGGAAACAAGATGGCGTTATTGGGGCACGGATGACCGGGGCCGGGTTTGGTGGATGTGCCATCGCCATTGTAGAAAAAGATAAAATAGCTGCTTTCAAACAGCAGGTAAACAAAACCTATCGTGAAACCGTCGGATATGATGCAACATTCTATATAGCTTCCATCCATGATGGTGCAAAACAAATATAAGTGAGTGTTCAAAAAGGAGGATAAAAAGGACCGAGAAGTTCAAGGTGGCGTAGCTTTGAGCACCGGAGTGTACATAAAAGGTACATGAGGAGCGGAAAAGCAAGCCAACGA